>JAUBOH010000018.1:26965-33929 GCA_036700145.1 Microcoleus occultus BM001215366 | reverse complement strand
ATGTGAATCATCGGGAAACCACCGTTTCCGGTGGCGAAGGTGAGGTGGCCGGCAATCCCGTAGTCTGTGTTTAATTGGTCAATACTCATGCTGTTGGCTGTTGTGAATTGCTTCACAATTACCCGATACTATGGTGGCTAGATTTTATTGTATTGTTAAGTTTGACCCTTCAGGTGCGATCGCCACAACCATGCAGTCAGAGAAACGGATTGGCAGTGCGATCGCCGCCGTAGATTCTGGGATTATATGGTTAACACAGTTGTTATGTGGAGAATGACGTGCGTTCCCATCGACGCAACTTCCGTTCAGACTCTTGAATAGCACATCATTAATCCTAGCTTCACGTCTTCACATCAATATTATTTGCAAATTCCCACTGTTGAACCACAGGCGCCATACCATCCGCCAGAATCATCTGGCCACTTTTATTCAAAGCCAACAGAAATTCGACGATCTCTACAACTCCACAGTTCTTTTTTCAAGCTGTTTAAAGCTGGATGTCGGGAAGTTCAGCAGCGAGCGCGAGCGCAATTACAATTTGTCAAGAAAGCGATCGATTCAATAGCCAGAGGATTAGGCAAACACTTTCCGTCGCGAGGCCTGGCATTTCAATGAATTATTCATTGGTTTTTTCGATCGAACAGCGATCGCAGACTGTGAGTGAAGACGCTTCGCAGTGCTTGAGTTGCTGTGCGATCGTATAAACGGAATTATAGAAAAATCACCTCAAACACACAATAGCGGTATGTCCAAGGAAAGATGCGATCGCGCGGCTGCCTCCCTAGGATTGTAAAAGTTGAAAGCCCACAGTCCACACAGATTGTCTGGTAGAGACAGAAGCAAGCCCAGAAAAACGAGCGTGGAGCAGTCGCATAGGAGTTGAAATGGTTGTACACAATTCGTTAACCCGCCCCCTGGCTGTCGTCACCGGCGCCTCTAGCGGCATCGGCTACGAGCTCGCCAAACAGTTTGCCCGAAACGGCTTCGATCTTTTGGTGACATCGACTGGTTCAACTATCGATGACGCTGCTCAAACCTTTAAGGGACTCGGCGCCCAAGTCGAAACGGTGCAAGCCGATCTCGCCACCTATGACGGTGTGGAGACGCTCTACAGCAAGATTAAGGAGACTAATCGGCCAGTGGACGCGATCGCCATCAACGCTGGTGTGGGTGTCGGCGGCGAGTTTACTAAGACCGATTTGCAGGAAGAACTTAATTTGATCGAGCTGAACGTTGCGTCAACAGTTCATCTGGCTAAGCGAGTGGTGAAGGATATGGTCGATCGCGGGCGGGGTAGAATCCTGTTCACTTCTTCGATCGCAGCTTTGATGCCGGGCCCCTTCGAGGCAGTCTACGCAGCATCTAAAGCATTCCTGCAATCCTTCTCACAGGCGCTGCGGAACGAGTTGAAAGACAGCGGCGTTACCGTCACCGCGCTGATGCCGGGGCCGACGGATACCAACTTTTTCCACCGGGCGGATATGGACGACACGAAGGCAGGCGCCAGCAAAAAAGACGACCCAGCCGAAGTTGCCAAACAGGGCTTCGAGGCTTTGATGGCCGACAAAGACAGCATTATTGCGGGTTCCCTCGCGACAAAGATTCAGGGCACGGCGAGCCAAATCTTGCCCGATACCGTCAGTGCCGAAATGCACCGCCAGCTTACCGAACCGGGGTCAGCTAAAAAGTAATTCGCAGCAACACAGCAACTGACTGATGTGTAAGGACAGCAACGCAATTTTACCAACCCAGGAATTTATGACTGACTCTACTCCAATCGACGAACAAAGCAAACAAAGCGATCTCGATTCAGCTCGTCAAGAAGCTGGCGAATATCTCACCACCAATCAAGGGGTTGGTGTCACAAACACCAATGATTCTGTACACGCTGGTTCGCGGGGCCCGACTCTGCTAGAAGATTTTCACCTGCGCGAAAAAATGGCGCACTTCGATCGCGAACGCATCCCCGAACGAGTCGTTCACGCGCGCGGCTCTGGCGCCCACGGCTATTTTCAACCCTACGAATCGCTGGCAGAATTAACCAAAGCAAAATTCCTGCAAGATCCAGCGGTAAAAACTCCAGTATTTGTGCGATTTTCGACCGTGACAGGGTTTCGCGGTTCTGCGGATACAGTACGCGACGCGCGTGGCTTTAGTGTCAAGTTCTACACCTCTGAAGGTAACTATGACATGGTAGGAAATAATATTCCCGTCTTCTTTATTCAAGACGGGATTAAATTTCCCGATCTGGTTCATGCGATTAAGCCAGAACCGCATAATGAAATGCCCCAAGCTGCCGCCGCCCACGACAACTTCTGGGATTTTATTTCATTGATGCCGGAGTCGATGCACATGATTATGTGGGTATTGAGCGATCGGGCTTTGCCGAGAAGCTATCGGATGATGCAAGGTTTTGGCGTCCATACTTTCCGGTTTGTCAACGAATCAGGTAAATCGCGCTTTGTCAAGTTCCACTGGAAACCGCTTTTGGGCGTGCATTCCCTGGTGTGGGATGAAGCGCAAAAACTCGCAGGCAAAGATCCTGATTTTAACCGCCGCGACTTGTGGGAAGCGATCGAAATGGGCGATTTCCCAGAATTTGAATTGGGCGTGCAAATTGTTGAGGAAGAAGACGAATTTAAATTCGATTTTGACTTGCTCGATCCTACTAAAATTATTCCTGAAGAATTGGTGCCGGTACGGGCGATCGGCAAAATGATACTGAATCGCAATCCCGACAACTTCTTCGCCGAAACCGAACAAGTCGCATTCCAACCGAGCAATATTGTTCCCGGAATTGACTTTACCAACGATCCGGTATTGCAAAGTCGGTTGTTTTCCTATCCCGACACGCAAATGCACCGTTTGGGCAGTCCTAACTTTACCGAATTGCCGATCAACCGTCCCGTGTGTCCGGTACAAAACAACCAGCGCGACGGTGTAATGCAAACCAACATTTACACCTCGAAAGTCAACTATTCTCCCAATTCACTAGGCGGTGGTTGTCCGATGATGTCGCCGGAAACAATGGGCGGATTCGTGCATTTTGCCGAGCGAGTAGAAGGACACAAAATTCGCGAGCGCAGCTCGAGTTTCCAAGACCATTTCAGTCAAGCAACGCTGTTTTTAAACAGTATGTCTGAAGTTGAAAAAGAACATATTGTGAAAGCAGCTCAGTTTGAATTGGGCAAAGTTCAAAGTAAAGAAGTGAAAGAGCGAGTTTTGGGTTTGTTCGCGCACATCGACCTCGAATTTGCCAAGCAAGTTGCAGCGGGATTAGGATTGCCCGAACCCAGCAAAGAAATCATTCCGAATCACGGACAAAGTTCACCGGCACTCAGCATTGAGAAGATGCCGAAAACCTCGATAAAATCTCGGAAAGTCGCAATTTTGGCAGCCGACGGTGTTAACGCTAACGAGTTGATGGCGGTGAAGGAAGCGCTGGCGGCATCCGGCGCTCACGCGAAAATTGTGTCGAAGCACGGCGGCAAAATTAAGAGTGCAGACGGTCAAGAAATCGATGTTGAAATGACGTTTCTGACGGCTGCTTCGGTGATGTTTGATGCAATTTACGTTCCCGGTGGAGCGCAAAGCATCAACACTTTGAAAGCCGAAGGAGATGCGATTCATTTTATCAGCGAAGCGTTTAAGCACTGCAAGGCGATCGCCGCTTCGGGTGAAGGGATCGAAATTTTGCAGCGCGCTGAGTTGAAAGGCGTCAACATCGCCAGTAACGGCAAAGTTGCGGCTGATGCAGGCGTGGTGACTTGTCCCAGTGGGGGAGATTTAGGGCAGTTTGCTCAGTCGTTTATCGGTGCGATGATGCAGCACCGTCACTGGATGCGAACTGAGAAGGAAATGGTTCCTGCGTAAGCAATTAGTTGCGCGGGCGAACATTCAACTGTGGAGAATAAATTAATTTCTCCACAGTTGCTGTTTTCCAAACAATCAAACTCGACGCTCGCCAGAAAATTGGTTTGTAGTGAGGACTAAAGTCCTCATATTTATGAGGACTAAAGTCCTCACTACAAACGTTTTTGATTGCAGACAATTGACCGGAAATGAGATTACCCAGGCAAATAAATAATGTTGTAAAAATTGCACCGGCAATTGCGGGGAAAAAAGTAGCGCGGTGAAGCAATTCGATCTAGTTAGCGAAGTTTTGGATAATAACAGAAATTTATGAATATCAGCAGGCGCAAGTTGTTAAAGGTAACTTCTGCTTCGGGTTTAGTTGCAGCAGGGCTGGCTGCTTCCGAAGGGTTTTTTACACCTTTGTTAGCTCAAGATGAATCGACCCAAATAGATGTGAAAAATGATGTAGCCCAAGGTCAGATCAGAAGTGGCGAGATGAGTTACAGGACGCTGGGACGCACAGGAGAGCGAGTGTCTGCCATTGGCTTAGGCGGACACCATATCGGGCGCCTTCGAGAGGAGCAAGAAAGTATCAAGCTAATCCGCAGTGCGATCGACCGCGGCATCAACTTCATGGATAATTCCTGGGACTATCACAACGGACGCAGCCACCGCTGGATGGGTGCAGCGCTCAAGGATGGCTACCGGCAAAAGGTTTTTCTGATGACAAAGATCGACGGCCGCACCAAAGGCGCTGCCATGATGCAGATTGACGAGTCGTTGAAGGCGTTGCAGACCGATCGCATCGATTTGATGCAGCATCACGAAATTATTCGCATGGAAGATCCCGATCGCATCTTTGCCCCTGGTGGGGCTATGGAGGCGGTGGTGGAAGCGCAGAAGGCGGGCAAGATTCGCTACATCGGGTTTACCGGACACAAAGATCCTTTAGTTCACCTGCGAGTGCTGGAAATTGCCGCTCAAAACAATTTCCGTTTCGACGCCGTACAGATGCCGCTGAACGTGATGGATGCTCATTTCAGGAGTTTTGAGAAACAAGTCCTGCCCGTGCTGCTGAAGAACCAAATCGGTGTATTGGGGATGAAATCGATGGGCGACCCCTACGTGCTTAGAAGCAATACAGTTAACCCGATCGAATGTCTTCACTATGCGATGAATCTGCCTACTTCAGTTGTGATTACTGGCATTGATACCATGCAGCTCCTCGATCAAGCGTTTGAGGCAGCCCGCACGTTTAAGCCGATGGATGGGGCACAAGTTGCGGCGATGTTGAATCGCACTCGCTCTGCGGCGGCAAAAGGTCAATACGAACTGTATAAAACTACTAACCAATTTGACAGTACCGCCATGAACCCATCGTGGCTGGGATAAGCGCTTTTGTATTGAGCGCCCCCCTGGACGGAGATATTCTAAGATTGTCCGGGCCCGAAGTATCGGAATTAGTTTGTCTCCTGTCTTTTTGGTTGGTTCAATTCCCTGCATTTAGCTAATGCTAGCTCGCAAGCATTTTGGTAGTCGCTCCCGCCTAACATCAAATCCCCGTAATATACGTAAGGTTGATTGCCGTAAACCGGCAGCGGGTCGTCTTCTGGATAATCTTCTGTTGATTCCTCTAGGATTGCTTTGAGTTGCTTCACCTTCAAGCGCTGTGCCGGAAAGTAATGAAGCAATGCGGCACTTTTACCGAGGTGGGGGAAGGTTGGGTCAACAATCCGCTCGTCGAGTTCGATCCAGCTATGCTCAACGGGTTTGTACGGCGCTCCCGGTACAGCTAAAAAGCCTTGGACGTAGATTGCCCCCTCCATCGCCAAGGCTGCTTTACAGGCGTTGTCAAAGCTGTTTTTAGGGTTGCTTTTGATGCGAGTCGCGATTTCTATTGAAAGCGCTTCATCTAACGGTTTGGTCATAATCCCTTTCTAGTCGCGTGTGCGACTATATCGTAGCAAGCCAGAGCTGTCTGCAGGGCACTTGCTTTCCGGACTGGGCCGTGCGATTGTTCCTCAAATTCCCGTCTCTGCGGTTGTGGATGTTCTGTCAAATTTGGCGATCGTTCTTGCCGAGATGCAGCCGAATTGCACGCTCCTCGACACTCCCGCCACCGCTGACTTTTACCTCGGAAGCTGCATTGACTTTCGCCGAGTGCCCTCAATCGCTGCCACAATCGCCGCCGCTATCGCTCTGGCTACCATCACTGCTAATACCAATTGTTAAAAATTATGCAACATTAGCTCAGAAGTGCCGATCGAATGTAATGCCATCGGCTGATATATCAAGAGTGTTTCTGTTGAAACTTTTTCAACAAGGCTATATACTTTATAGGCTATCAAATCAAACTTTGGGATCGGGGGAGTCGCGGGTTCAAGTCGCGCCGCTTTGAGCGATCAAACCCGCCTAATTAAGCGGATGCCGGTAGTTTTCCTAAATATTTTCAATCTGAAGCAATGATGAGACAATCACTGTTAACTTTAGACAGCATATCTTGAAATGCTGGTGTGTAGTTCCCATCTTTGTCTACAATTCTTCGGAGTGTATATCCGCTGTCAGGAGGTCTGCCGAAAAACGAGTTTGTTCGATACCAGATATCTCCATTTGGACTGTTCGGATCTCGATCGATCAAAAAATCTACAAGCCACTGCGGCACAGACCATCCAAACACGATAGGCGTAATGTGCCCGTGCTGCAAAGTTGCATCCGAGAAACGGAACAAGTAGGTGAAACGAGCAAATTTTACAAAATGAAGTAACATCCGTCCGGCAGTTGATGAATGAAATGTCCAGATTACTGGGTCAAAAACGCGCAGCAATAAGGTCAGATTGTCAGCATTCCATTCTGAACTGTACATCGTCAGACAATCGTCTGGTAAACCGTTCCCGTCCATAAAGAAGATACCTTCTAGAACTTCTGGCAACTCGGTCGGGTGTTCTACTTGCATCCAGGTTGCGATGTCTTTAACTTGCTTTTTTTCGATTAACATGGTATTATTTACCCTCAAAAATGATGGTAATTTAGTGATTGGTTAAACAAGCAAAATGAGGTTCGTAGTGAGGACTTTAGTCCTGCTTAGGACAAGGAGAGAAGACTAAAGTCC
>JAUBOH010000018.1:21412-26865 GCA_036700145.1 Microcoleus occultus BM001215366 | reverse complement strand
TAGTGAGGACTTTAGTCCTGCTTAGGACAAGGAGAGAAGACTAAAGTCCTGACGAAAAACGGGTGTTTGTGAGTTGACTTATGCTGTGGATGAGGACTAAAGTCCTCACTACAAACCGGGTGTTTGGGTTGATTGCGCGCGGCGCACTTTCCCAACGGTACTCACGACATCCACCAGCATTTTTAGTGCGACATCTTTACCGGGGCAAATCCGTCCCGCGCTGCGATCGCCCACCGAATGAAAGCCCATATGATAAGGGCAGAGGTTTTCCCGCTTAGCGTTGAATTCGTATACCGTGGAGCCCCAGAAACTCCCGTCTAGCAGCCCCAAACTGAGCGGTATCAGTACCTTGGTTCCGGCGGGGAAGGTGCGCTGTTTGCCCCCTACCGTTGCGGTAAAGGGCTCTGTGGCGACTCGGTGCGTGGCACTGACGGGAGCCCAGAGGCGCGCGCATTCCAGCAGGAAAAGCTCGATCGACTGGCGATCGTCCAAATCGAGCCGATCCCAAAAATCAGTCGGATTAATTTCGGCCGTCTGCTGTCCTTTATAGGCGGGGAGAGGGCGGTAGCCCATTGCCGTGTAGCCCAGGTGCAGGGGGCCTTGCAGTCCCGCTATACCCATAATCGATGTCATCAGCTTCGCCAATTCCCGCCGAGTCATGCCATTTTCCGAGCTCTCCTCTTGGAAGTCGGCTAAAGCGGGAGAATTTTCGTATCGGGTCGCCGCGCGCTCGATTAAAGCCGACAAATCCCCGTGTCCAAACAGGTTCAGGCTTTGCAACAGGCTGCCGATGACGGCGAAGTAGTGCAGCGGGCTTTGGCGGGTGTAATGTAATTCGGTGAGGAGTTCGATCGACTCGGAGTCGTCTGGGTTGAGCCCAAAGATGACGTAGTGCAGGTATCGGACTAAAAATCCCATCCAACCGCGCTTGACATCGGTAAAAAACGCTCCCCCCGCACCGTGCGGCATCTGGGCATAATCTGCTGCTAGCTTCAGCAGCAACCGTCTGCTGATTTCGTCTCCTTGGCGATCGGTTGTCGCACTGTTGAAGAGATACTTCTGCATACAGCTTCGGAATGCCGCGTGGTGGCTGCTACCGTCAGGTTCGCGATCGGACAAAGACAGCAGAAAAAGGTTCCTACCGCCGACATCTTGGTTGGGGGCGCGATCGCCATCGAGAACAGAAGTACCCAGCCGCCAGTCCCGCGCCTGGGGCGATGTGAGTGCTTTTTCCAGTGTGTCAAATTCTCCCATCACGACTTGTCCCGCACAGCAAAAATTGGCTCCGAAAGCCAGCCGTTTTACCTGCAAATACGTGGGTTCGTTGGCAATCAAACCCTCAATCAGGGCGATCGGCGGTAACATCGTTTTGCTGAGACTCTCCTCCGGGTTTTGCAAAGCCCAAACCTGAAACTCATTCAGGGCCGGGTTCATCAGCGATGAGAAAATAGTATCTAAATTTAGGTTCATCATAATTCCTCCGAGATCGACTCGCTCTAACGCGCTTTGCATTTAGCAGCAACAGGGTATTGATCGGCAATTGAGCGGGATTGAATACCCGCTTCATTGCCAAAATCAGTAAGTATAACTATAGCCATCTTTATTTGTAAACGCAGTGGCAATATAGATATAGTTGTACTGAATATGTATGCGCTCAAGTCTAGCCTTGTTCCGGAGATTTGGTGTAATTTATAACGATTTTTGGTAAGTAGATATACTCTCTGCCTCTCAAGTATTAGCCCCAATCTCTGAGAGTCGCACATAACCGCAGTTATCTGCGACTACTTACTATTAGATTTACCCAAAATTGGCGACATTAATTAGAGTGGACGACACCCCATTCAAAGAAGCTAAAATTTCTCCGGTTGCCGTCAAGCGAATTAATGTTGCACTATTTTCTTGAGTAATTGACAATTGCGAGAAAGTCAGCCCGCTGCCCAAAACTAACAAGTCTTTACCAACTTCAAAGTCAGTAATAGTATCGATGCCGGAATTGGGAGATAGCAAGAATTTATCATTGCCATCACCTCCGGTCAAACTATCATTTCCCAAACCGCCATTCAGCAAATCATCTCCCTTACCTCCCAGCAGAATATCGCTGCCATCGCCGCCGTTCAAAATGTCAGCACCCCGATTGCCAAACAAGGCATCATCACCGCTACTGCCGAGCAAAGTATCGATACCTTTGCCGCCGAAAAGAGTGTCATTCCCCAAGACACCATCAAGGGAATCATTGCCTCTCATGCCCATCAAAACATTATTCCCGCTGTCGCCCGTGAGGATATCGTCGCCGCTTGTACCGATCGTGCGATCGGGGGAATTGCTGCCCAAATCCGCATCGCCGCTGACTACAGGAACTGCAATCCCAGCAGGCAATATTACAGCTTGAATCTTGCTATCTAAAGCAGCACCAGTATTGTCCGCAACTACTTTATCAATAGTCTTAGTTCCTCCAGTTACGTCCTTTAAGTCTTTAGTTGTTTCGCCTAAAGCTACTTTTTGGACGCGGGCTGTTGCTTGGGGAATTGAAGCAGTTTCCGTGTTAGAAATAACAGCATCAATGCGCTGATTTGCTTCTGCCATGACTGCGGCTGCTTGCGGAACAACTGGCGAGAGTTTTTGGATATTGAAACTTGGGTCAAGCTGTTGAATTTTGGCAGCAGCTTGTTGAATTATCGGTTGTAAAGCGGCTGAATTACTGACATTGAGGACAGTCCCCGATTGGATTTGATTAGTGATGGCACTGACAACAGCTTTTACTATTTGAGTATTAGAAATAGCTGATGCACCGTCAATCAATGCCACAGTTTGAGTGATGAAGTTTTGGACTTTTACCATTGCGGCTAAAGTTTCGGTGCCACCTGGTAAATTGTTTTCGGTGGCTGCGATCGGGTCAAAATCGGTAATGTCAATTTCAGCGGGAATCGAAAGAGAAGAGTTGACCAGAGATTGCGCGCGATCGCTCTCAATTCCCTTATCAATTAAATCCGCCACCAAACTCGTTAACAGCGTGACAACAGTAGCGTAAGGCGGTGCAGTGACAGGCGTTTCCAAAGGCAAACCAGTAGCGGTGTCAGTGCCGCCGAAAGCAACAATATTGCCTTCTTCTGGATCGAGTTCGCCATTTTGATTTTTGTCAAACGTTTCCAAGGGAATATCGAGTGCGTATTCACCTTGAGAACCAGTTGTTGCGGATGGTTCGCTGGCATCGAGTACGCCATTTTTGTTAGCGTCCAAGAAAACAGTAGCCCCAGCGATATAGCCGTCGATTACAGAACCCCGACCTTGATTGTAAAAATCGAAAAATGCTATAGCCGATTCACCGGCAGCATCTTTAGCTGTTACCCGAATCCAGTAGTTGCGATTGCGCGGCAACCACTTGCTAACTTCAAAAGTGCGGCTGCTGGCATCGAAACCCATTCCCGTTGGTAGGGAGCGAATGTCGCTCCAAACTGTCGGGACTGGCGATCGCTTCCCGTTGACATTTTGCCACTCGAACTTGGTGACACCTTCATACCAATCAGCAGTGTAAGTCAGGGTATTGCCCGGATCGGGGTCAGTGAAAGTGTTGTTTTGAAAAGTAAAGTCCAATATGCCAAAAGTCGAACCTGGTTGCAAACTCAAACCTTGTTCCCAGAACGGAACGTTTAAGACTGGCGGACGGTTGAGAGCTCTGCGAATATTTAAACGCCCTCCACTAACCGTTTTTCCATTCAAAGCAGTAAGCGGGTCTGTAGTGTTTATTAAGATATCTTTTAGCTGCGTAACACTCAAGTTGGGGTTTTTAGCTAAAAGTAGGGCTGCCGCTCCCGACACGTGGGGAGTCGCCATTGAAGTTCCACTGTTCAAACCGTACAGATTGCCAGGAATCGTGCTGAGAATGTCCTGCCCTGGAGCCCCTAAATCTACTGAAGTTTTTCCATAGTGGGAGAACCAAGCTAACTGGTCATTGCGAGTTGTGGCTGCTACGGCAATGATATTAGGTAGATCGTAGCTGGAGGGGTAGTATGGGTCGGTATCATTGTTCAGAGAATAATTACCTGCTGCTGCCACGAACAAAACACCCTTCTGATTAGCATCGTCGATCGCATCTTTCTCGGCTTGGGAAAAATGACCACCCCCATAACTAGCGTTAATCACTTTTGCACCCTTTTGGGTCGCATAGTTAATAGCTTTGACTATGGCATCGATTGAAGTTGTGCCATCAGCTTTAAAAATTTTCAAAGGCATGATGCTAACATTTTGACTCACGCCTACAACGCCAATGTTGTTATTGCCAACTGCCCCAATAGTACCCGCAACATGACTTCCGTGATTGTAGTCATCCATTGGATCGTTATCATTATTTATGAAGTCGTAACCGCGCAGATCATCTTTATAGTTGTTGCCGTCGTTGTCAATACCATCACCTGCTATTTCCCCTGAGTTTGTCCACATATTAGCAGCAAGGTCTTGGTGGTTGTAGTCTACACCCGTATCAACTACCGCTACTATCACATTTTTGCTGCCTTTTTGAAGATCCCAGGCTTCTGGTGCATCAATATCAGCATCAGAAGTTCCACCACTTTGTCCGATATTATTCAAACCCCAAAGTTCATTAAGTCGCGGATCGCTTGGCGTCTCCTGAATAGATACATTGTTGAGGAACTGGTTGAAGTTAAAGATATTTGACAACTGGTCGAGCGATACAGTGTAATTAAGTTCAACCGCTTCCACTCTGGGATCTCGAGCTAAGTTATCTTTAACTTGTTGCAGGTCTGTATTGGCAGCTATTTTTACCAGTCGCCATTGTGGTAATTGCTCTTGTATTGAGTTAAAAAACTGTAGGTTGGAAGACGGAGAATTTGGAGGTACTAGGTTTTCGACTTCGATCGCACCATTAGCTGCAAATAAATCGCTTTGGATTGTAGCTTCGTTGGTGTTAGCTCTTCTTAACTTAACTAAAAGTTCACCTGATTTGTATTTCTGACCAGTTACAGGGTCAATGGAAAACGTGCTATTGCTATTATCATCATCGGTGCTGTTAACGGTGACATCGGCTGCATTTAACCCGGAGTATCGAGGATCTGTGCTGACAGCAGGTGCGGTAACAATGCTGTAAGTTTTATTCCCGTCAACAACATTGTCCTTCACTCCCGTTACCGTTACCGTCTGTGGCTGATTCCAATTAGCAGAGTTGAAGGTAATCGATTCCGGCGAAATTACTCCCTCTGCCACATTGTTGCTAACCAAACCAATTTTTACATCGGCAGTAGGTTGGCTTTTGAGTTTGATGGTGAATTTGTCTGTGCCCCCTGTTTCTGTAGTTACTAATCCCGATGACGGATTAATAACAATCCCAGGATTTTCAAGTATCGGTGTTGGTGTTGGTGTTGGTGTTGGCGTTGGCGTTGGTGTTGGCGTTGGAGGCGTTGGCGTTGGTGTTGGAGGCGTTGGCGTTGGTGTCGGCGTTG
>JAUBOH010000018.1:13396-21312 GCA_036700145.1 Microcoleus occultus BM001215366 | reverse complement strand
TTGGAGGCGTTGGCGTTGGTGTTGGAGGCGTTGGCGTTGGTGTCGGCGTTGGAGGTGTTGGTGTTGGTGTCGGCGTTGGAGGTGTTGGTGTCGGCGTTGGCGTTGGAGGTGTTGGTGTTGGAGGTGTTGGTGTTGGTGTCGGCGTTGGAGGTGTTGGTGTTGGAGTTGGCGTTGGGGCAGTGTCGTTATCAGTAATGGCGACATTAACAGGCGAAATCGTGATGCTGTTATATTTAACATCGGTACTGGTAGCAGTATGCTCGATCGCCTCGCTGTGATTCCCTTCGACAACGGCATCGTCAGTCGCAGTCACAGTGACTGTTTTGGCAATATTCCAGTTACTGCTGTCGAAAGTAACAGAGCCGATCGCACTTATTTGATTCCCCCCGTCAAAACTGACAGTGACAGGTGCTGTTGGCTGCGAATTTAGCTTGAGTGTATAACTCCCAGTTGCACCGCCTTCTGTAGCAGTAATGCTGGCAGGATTGATGGAAACACCTGCTGTATCATTGTCGTCGTTAGTGACGCTAACATCAGCTAGATTGATGTTGTTGTAATTGCTGTCTGTGCTCTTTGCAGTGGTGACAATCTTGTAAGCTATATCTCCGTCAGCTACACTGTCGTCAACACCTGTCACCGTGACTGTTTGTGACTGATTCCAGTTAGTGGGAGTGAAAGTCAGGCTTGGTTGAGAAACTTTTCCTTCTGCGGGATTGGAACTGGTAAGTGCGATCGCGACTGGTGCAGTTGGTTGTGTGTTGAGGACAATGCTGAAATTAGCAGTGTCGCCTGCTTCTGTGGTGGTTAATCCTGCGATCGGATTAACCGTGATACCAGGAGTTTCGTTATCGGTATTTGTGACGCTGACATCGGCGGGATTGAGATTATTGTAATTGCTGTCGGTACTGACAGCCGCAGCGGTAACGATATTGTAAGTTTTATTGCCATCAGCAATGCTGTCGTCAACACCAGTCACCTTTACTGTTTGCAGTGCATTCCAGTTAGCGGGCGTGAAAGTTAAACTATTGCTAGAAACTGTTCCTTCTGCGGTATTGGAACTACTCAAACCAAGAGTAACGTTGGCAGTAGGTTGGCTTTTAAGTTTGACGGTAAATGTAGCAGTGCCTCCTGTTTCTGTTGTGGACAGTCCGCTGACAGGATTGATAGTAAAGCCTGGACTGTCATCGTTAGCAATAGTAGTGCTAGCAGTAGCAGTATTAATTGTAGGTGCTGGGCCTGGTGCAACAGGATTTGATAAAGTAACGGTAATGGTTTCGTCAGGTTCGATCGCGCTATCCCCTAAAACATCCAAAGTGATAGTTCTGGATGTCTGGCCAGCAGCAAAATTAACCTTACCAGTAACGCCTGTTGCCCCGGAAGTGCCGCCGATGTTGTTGTAGTCGCTGCTATTTGTAGCAGTTCCGCTAATCGCATAATTTACACTGCTGGCAGCATCAATCCCGCCGCTGCGAGTCACCGTAAAAGTAACAGGAGTTTTGCCGGAGTTGCCTTCGGCGATGCTAGCAGTACCGACGGCAATGGCGTAAGCTATGGCATCATTGGCAGCAATAGTTAGCGTTGTTTGCTTTGTTGTACCTGCAATCCCGTCAGTAATTGTGCCAAAGTTGAACACCG
This sequence comes from Microcoleus occultus BM001215366, assembly GCA_036700145.1. Lineage (GTDB taxonomy): Bacteria > Cyanobacteriota > Cyanobacteriia > Cyanobacteriales > Microcoleaceae > Microcoleus. The sequence goes on along the minus strand of JAUBOH010000018.1, from coordinate 19,677 downwards.
CTGTTTCGGCATTTTCTGGGATATTGTCAGCTTTGACAGTGACGGCAACATTCTGAGTGAGAGTGTTAGTACCTGCACTGAATGTGAGAGTGGCAGGTGAAAAAGTGTAGTCTGAAGTTTGGGTTGCTGTGCTGCTGGGGTTAATTGCGATCGGGATTGTAACATCGACAGCAGGAGTAGCATTGAGAGTTACGGGTACATTAACTACCGTATCGGTGCTTCCTTCGATCGCACTATAGTTAGCTGCACCGAAATTTGCCGCCAGATTCAGCAGAACCGAGACGTTATTAGATTGGTTGTTTGCCGTAGCTAAGTCTGTCTTGCCGTCAGCATTAAAATCCCCCGCAGCAACGGAATACGGAGTTGTCCCCGCCCCAAAGTTAGTAGAAGTCCCAAAACTGCCCGTACCATTTCCCAACAGGATTGATACATTATTAGATCCGCTGTTTGCTACAGCTAAGTCTGACTTGTTATCGCTATTAAAGTCTCCAACTGTAACAGAATAGGGACTTGTCCCCGCATTAAAATTAGTAGGAGTCCCAAAGCTGCCAGTGCCTGTTCCTAACAGGATCGATACGTTGTTAGATCCACTGTTTGCTACAGCTAAGTCTGACTTGTTATCACTGTTAAAGTCTCCAACTGTAAGCGAATAGGGACTTGTTCCGACATTAAAATTAGTAGCAGCCCCAAAACTGCCTGTGCCTGTCCCCAACAGGATCGATACGTTGTTAGATCCTTTGTTTGCCGTAGCTATGTCTAGCTTACCGTCAGCATTAAAGTCTCCCGCGACGACAGACTGGGGATTTGTCCCCACACCAAAATCACTTTTAAAAGTGTTAGTATAATAACCCCCCGAAAAAGTACCTGGAACTGGTGGTATAAACGGCCCCGGATCGAAGTTAGCAGGAGCCTGAGTAAAGCTGCCTGTACCATTCCCAAACTCAATCGATACGCCAGATCCACCACTGTATGCCCTAACTAGGTCTAGCTTGCCGTCAGCATCAAAGTCTCCCGCGACGACAGACAGTTGCCGGATTTGAGCACTATTTAATTGAGTAGGAGCCCCAAAGCTGCCTGTACCTGTGCCCAAAATGATATCTGCCCGGTAATTGGGAAACTCCTGTGATCCGCTGTTGCTAAGCGACAGTGTGACTATATCCAGGTTACCGTCGCCGTTAAAGTCCCCTAATGCCAGAGCTCCGGGAGAGTTAACATTAAAGTTGGTGGCAGTGCCAAAGCCACCTGTACCATTCCCCAACAGAATGGAGCCGTTTGTGGCGATATCCGGTTTGCCGTCTTTGTTAAAGTCTCCGACAACAACGGAATTGGGCAATGTGCCGACAGGAAAGTTGGTTGCGGTACTGAATGTAGACATGATTGATTTACCTCTTAATTGACAAGTAATTTTTGATGTTTGGAGTTGTGAAACTGATGCCAATCACACTTAAGTTTCTGGCATCAGTGTCCCGACGATCGCAAGTACAATCAGGCTGCCTCCCACAGCGATAGTTAGTATATTCCATACTGAAAATCGATCGTTAGGATTGTGGTTTGGTGCTACTACACAGTTAAGTTCATTCACAGTTTCTTGAACTGGAAACAAAACTATTACAGAGAAATAACCCACTATCCAGTATGGGTCTGGCAGTCGGCTACACACCCTAAGCCCAATCCAAACAACAGTCAGCAAAAATGGACTAAAGTAGGCATAAACACGGCGCGATAGAGCCTTTTCTTGGATGTGAGCGAGTAAATCATAGAAATAAAACACCCCGAAAACAGTTCTCCAAAAGGGGCTAATGTCGTTTCCTGTTTTGGCTTTGAATAGCTGCCAGTTTTTATAAAACAAAAAAACTTCATAGAGTCCGAAGGTGACTGTGTACATTACGAACAACTTCAGCCGAGAAACAGGAAAAAAGATTGGTTGTGATTCTTCGTTCATATCAAAAACCTCATTGGTGGATACACTAAATGCTCGATCGAAACTTACAGCAGATTGCAGGTTTATGAAGTACATTTCAAATCGATGTTAAACCGGTAGTCCGGCAGGGGTTTAAACCCCTGCCTCAAAGCTGAAGTCCTCTCAAAGAGGACTGAGAATAAGAATTTTTTCAACTCATTAGTCCTCTTTGAGAGGACTTTCGTTATTAGACAGGGAATTCATTCCCTGGCGGACTACCGGGTGGGCGGGAGGACTGGCGGACTAAAAGCTTAAAGTTGAAACTAATAGGCTGATCCTAAGTCCCTACATGGCTATTAGATTGAGCCAAAATTTGCGGCATTAATCGCACTTGCCGTCACCCCATTGAGAGAGGCTAAAATCTCTCCGGTTGCTGACAAGCGAATTAATGTTGCACCGCTGTTTTGAGCGATTGACAATTGCGAGAAAGTCAGCCCGTTACCCAAGAGTAATAAGTCTTTACCCAATTCAAAGTCAGTAATAGTATCAATGCCGGAATTGGTGGAAATCAAGAATTTATCATTGCCATCACCTCCTGTCAAACTATCATTTCCCAAACCGCCATTCAGCAAATCGTCACCGCGGCCGCCAAACAAGACATCATCACCGCTACTTCCAAGCAAAGTATCGTTACCTTTGCCGCCGAAAAGACTGTCATTCCCAACACCGCCGTCCAGGGAATCATTGCCCCTCATCCCCATCAACACATTATTTCCGCTGCCGCCCGTGAGGGTATCATTGCCATTTGTACCGATAATGCGATCGGGGGAATTGCTGCCCAAATCTGCATCGCCACTGACTACAGGAGTCGCAATCCCAGCAGGTAACATTACAGCTTGAAGCTTGCTATCTAAAGCAGCACCAGTATTGTCAGTAACTACCTGTGAAATAGATTTAGTTCCCGCAGTAACCGCTTTTAAATCTTGAGTAGTTGCGCCCAAAGCTACTTGTTGCACGCGGGCAACTGAAGAAGGAATTGATGTTCCTGTTGGGTTGGAGACAGCAGAATCAATGCGTTGATTTGCTGTTGCCATTACTGTCGCAGCTTGCGAAGTAATAGAGGTGACTTTTTGACTGTTGAAACTGGGGTCAATTTGCTGGATTTTTGCGGCAGCTTGCTGAATTATTGGTTCTAAAACTGCTGAAGAACTCAGATTTAAAACAGTACCGGATTGAATAGGAGTCGCGATCGCACTGACAACAGCCTTGACAATATCCTTGGTAGCTGCATTAGAAGCACCGTCAATCAAAGCAGCAGTTTGGGTGATGACGTTTTGGACTTTTACCATTGCGGATAAAGTTGCGACGCCGCCCGGTTCGCTGTCGTTGGTGGCTGCGATCGGGTCGAAGTCTGCGATCGCAACATCAGCGGGAATGCCAAGAGCAGATTTGATGAGAGATTCGGCCCGATCGCTCTCAATGCCCTTATCTACCAAGTCCACCATCAGAGTAGTTAAAAGCGTGACTACAGTAGCGTCAGCAGGTGCAGTAACAGGCGTTTCTAAAGGCAAACCGGTCGCGGTATCAGTTCCACCAAAAGCTACTAAATTGCCTTCATTTGAATCAATCTCCCCATTTTCGTTTTTGTCGAAAGTCTCGAAGGGGATATCGAGATTAAATAGACCGCTATTGTCAGTAGTAGTTGATGGTTCATTAGCATCGAGAACACCATTTTTATTGGCATCCAAAAATACCTTGGCACCTGCAATGTAATTATCAATTACCCAGCGACCGTTATATTTCGTTATCTTGAATATCTGAGAACTGCTAGCACCCGCCGGATCGGTGGCGGTTAACTTCACCTCAAAGGGTGTTACAAAACGTGTTCGGGGAGTGACAATAAGTTTGATGGTGTTCTGGTTAGAGTCGAAATCGAATATCAGCCCACTACTGTTGGGAGTGCTATTTAAAGGACTGCCATCCTTTAGAGTTAATTTGTAGGAGATTAAGTCGCCATCAGGATCGATGTAGACATTTTTAATGTCTTTATTGAACTCCTTATTGGAAGACGCCAAAGTAATCTTCTTTTCTGGCGGACGGTTCTGAACAACACCTCCTCCAGCAATAGCTTGGCCCAAAGCCAGCACATCGACGCGCTTGAAATTAAGACCGGTATTGGTAACATTATCGTTTTCATCATCACCGTCATTAATAGTGACACCGGTTTGTTTCAAAAGTTTGGCAAATTCCTTTGGTGTTAGTCGGCGGCCTAATTCTTTCTGTGCTAACTGTTGGGCTAATACTGCAATGCCGGCAATGTGGGCTGTAGCTTGACTGGCACCGTGAAGGGTGTTGATCCGATCGCCAGACGGGGTTATGGGATCGGGATCTATGCCAGCCGCAGGATTGCCATCTATGCCAGCACCGGTGATGGGTGCTCCCGGAGCAAAAACTGTGGTTAATGTTCCGTTACGTTGAGAAAATGGAGCAATTCGATCGCGATCGGTGGTAAATGCAGTTACTTTCTCGTCATCCTTTCCAGGCGGATTTGCAAAATAATTTCCCAAAGAGAAAGAACCGATGTTGGAGGTATATACCGCGCCCACCGACAGCGAATTCGGATCGGCTGAAGGGTAATTTACACCTGGAGGCTCGTTCCGGTACGGATAGTAACGGTTGCCTGATGAAGAGACAACAATAATATTCTTCGCCGCCAAAGCTGCAAGTTCATCTCCAATACCGTAGAGTGAAGTTTGACTGGTGGGAAAATTTTCACCGCTGCCGAATGCCATACAAACGCTGGCAATGTTGTAAGTATCTGCATTTTGCAATACCCACTGCAAAGCTTGTTCGACATACGGAAACTTATTAATTTCGTCTCCACCCGCAGGCGGAACATCCTTTCTAACTTTGAGACCGATAATGTTAGCCCCAGGTGCCATCCCTGTATAGGTTGGGTCTTGGGAACCAATAATGCTGGCAATGTTCGATCCGTGTCCGTTTTTGTCGTTAGCATCCGCATCGCCGTCGGCAAAATCGTAGTTATAAACAATGCGATCGCTGATGCCGTTTGAGTTGCTGTCAGAACCAAAAAATCGGTGGTTTAAGTTGACGCCAGTATCTAATACTGCTACAGAGAAACCGCGGCCGTCAATACCGGAAAAACGCGGTGTGGCGCGGAATTTGTCCAGATTTATCTGCGCGCTGGATATACTGGCAGGAAACTGACGGGGGTCGTTGCCACTGCCGTCAAAACCGCCAGAAAAGTCTGTCGGCACAAAGTTATTAGCGAAACTGGATACATTACTGTTTCCGCCAACACCACCAAACAGCACTGAGTCGAGGAAATTGCTATCGATCCGGAAATTGGATAGATTATTATTATTCGCTAGACGGCTGTTGATGCCCCCCACCAAGTTTCTGCTAATTGAATTTGACTGCGGATTTGTCACGGCAGTACCTTCATAGCCTGTGGTTGTGACACCTGCAAGACGAGGTACAGCAGACAAATTTAAATTGTATGGAGTCTGGGCGCTATTAACTGAAGAAACTCGAATGCTGTAAGTGCCGTGTTCCAAAAGGCGGTTAATTGATTTTGAGGCAGCACCAGAATTTTGTGCAGTTGAAATGACATTTTGAGCGCTGTCAAGCAATTCAAGATTAACATCTCCATTGAATCCGCTGACTGACAAGTTGAAGTCATTGGTAGCACCGATCGTGAATTTGTAGTAATCGGGATCGTTACTACTCACTGAATCTGGGTAGTTTTTGAGATTGGAACTTGCATTGATTGTACGGGCTGTAGTTGCAGTGTTTCCAGCTAAGTCTTGTGCTGGAATACTGTTGTCATTATCGTTGTTGGTGACAGCAACATCTGGTGCATTTAACCCGTTATAATTGCTGTCCGTACTGACAGCAGGGCTGGTAATAATGGTGTAAGCTCGATCGCCGTCAATAGCATAGTCGTTAACGCCTGTTACCGTTACTGTCTGCGGTGCATTCCAGTTAGCAGAATTGAAGGTAATCGATAGGGGGGAAACTATTCCCTCTGCTGTATTGGAACTTCCTAAATCTATCTTGACATCAGCATTAGGCTGGCTGTTGAGTTTGACATCAAATGTTGCTGTTTGGCCTGCTTCTGTGGTGAGTAATCCACTTGCAGGATTAACAGTAATTCCCGCAGGTGTTGCTGATGGTGTGGGGGTTGGGTTTGCAGGTGTTGGTGTCGGTAACGCAGGTGTTTGTGTTTGTGTTGGAGTTGGCGTCGGTAACGCAGGTGTTGGCGTCGGTATCGCAGGTGTTGGTGTGGGAGATGTCGGAGTTGGCGTCGGTAACGCAGGTGTTGGTGTCGGTAACGCAGGTGTTGGTGTCGGTAACGCAG
>JAUBOH010000018.1:0-13296 GCA_036700145.1 Microcoleus occultus BM001215366 | reverse complement strand
GTGTTGGTGTCGGTAACGCAGGTGTTGGTGTCGGTAACGCAGGTGTTGGTGTCGGCGCAGTGTCGTTATCGGTAATGGCGACGGTAACGGGCGAAATTGCGACTCCGTTATACTTAGTATCGGTACTGGTAGCAGTATGATCGATCGCCCCGGAGTGCGCCCCTTCCACAACCGCATCGTCTGTAGCCGTTACGGTGACTGGTTTCGCCACATTCCAGTTAGTAGAGTCGAAAGTAACAGAGGCGATCGCACTTATTTGATTTCCCGCATCAAAACTGATAGTAACTGGTGCAGTTGGCTGCGAAGTTAGTTTGATGGTGTAACTGCCTGTTGCACCGCCTTCTGTAGCTGTTATGTTCTCCTGTGAAACAGTCACGCTAGCCGTGTCGTTGTCAGCAATCGTGGCATTCACGGGAGAAATCGTCAGGTTATTATACTTGGTATCGGTACTGACAGACTTGTGAGCGATCGTGCCGCTGCGGGTTCCTTGCGCTATGCTGTCATCGATCGCACTAACAGTGACATTTTGAGCAACATTCCAATTATTAGGCGTGAAAGTCAGAGGTGCGATCGCATTAATTTGACTGCCCGTGTCAAAATTAATCGTGACGTTTGCAGTAGGTGCGCTAGTCAGAAGTACGCCGTAGCTATCCGTTGCACCGCCTTCAGCAATATTTGTACTGCCTGCCGATTGGATAATAGAAACACCGGGACTATCGTTATCAGTAATCGATGCTGTCACGTTGGGAATGACTTTGGCGTTATAATTTGCATCGGTACTGGTAACAGTATGAGCGATCGTGCCGGTGTGGGTTCCTTGTGCTACATTGTCGTCGATCGCAGTGACAGTGACAGTTTTCGGCACATTCCAGTTAGTGCTGTCAAAAGTAATAGGCGTGGCGATCGGATTAAGTTGATTGCCAGTATTGAAACTGATAGTAACCGGTGCCGTCGGTTGCGAAGTGAGTTTGATTTTGTAACTGCCAGTTGCACCGCCTTCTGTAGCAGTTATGTTCGTAGGTGTAACGCTGAAACCTGCCGTGTCGTTATCGGTAATGGCGACACTGACAGGCGCAATTGTGATGCTGTTATACTTAGTGTCGGTACTGGTAGAAGTATGGGCGATCGCACCTGTATGATTTCCTTCAACTAAACTGTCGTCAACCGCTTTCACCTGCACAGTTTGAGCTACATTCCAATTAGTAGCGGTAAAAGTAAGTGCAGTAATTGGTTGAATTTGACTGCCTGTAGCTAAGTTAATCGTAACAGGTGCGATCGGTTGAGTATTTAATTTAACCCTATAACTTCCATTTGCACCGCCTTCAGTTGCAGTCGCAGTAGTCGGAGTAATGCTAACGCCTGCGGTGTCGTTATCGGTAATATTAGCATTGACCGTGTTGCCCGCAGTACCGTTAACCGTAAAACTGACACTCGCCCCGTTATACTTAGCATCGGTACTGATAGCAGTATGGGCGATCGCACCGGTGTGGGGCGAAGTTTCTGCTATGGTATCATCAACTGCACCGACTGTCACCGTTTGCGGTAAAAACCAGTTAGTTGGAGTGAAACTAATGCCAGCAATCGGCTTAATTTGAGTGCCGGTGTTGAGGGCGATCGCCACATTTGCAGTAGGCTGATTAGTCAACACAACTGTATAAGTATCCGTCGTGCCGCTTTCGGCTACATTAGTGCTGCCGCCCGACTCAACAATCTTCACCTGCGGCCCGCCAGGAATGATTTTAGTTATAAAAGCATCAGAAGCACCTCCCCCATTCGCCGCTTGCAAAGGATTTGCAGTCGGGAAATTAGTAGAAGCAGTACCTCCCGTCACATAAACTGCACCATTCGTATCCACCGCAATACCACTACCGAAGTCGTTACCGCTGCCGCCAAGATAAGTAGAATCAACTAAGGTAGAACCCGATGAATTGATTTTCGTAACAAAAGCATCTTGCCCGCCGCCGCTGATACTTTGAATAGCATTCTTAGTCGGGAAATTAGTCGAAGTAGTGTTTCCCGTCACATAAGCATTACCCGCACTGTCTACAGTAATGCGATCGCCATTCTCCTCTCCGCTGCCACCCAAATAAGTTGAATAAGCCAAAGAGTTATTAGCACTTATCTTGGTGACAAAAGCATCTTTAGCACCACCTCCATTAGCTGCTTGAATCGGACTAACTGTAGGAAAATCAGTTGAAGAGGTATATCCCACAACATAGGCATTTCCAGAACTATCTACAGCGATATCATTACCTTTATCTTCACCGCTGCCACCTAAATAAGTAGAATAAGTAAGTGCGCCATCAACGTTAAATCTACTGACAAAAGCCTTAAAAATGCCTATAGATAGATCATTATTAGCCCCCGGGAAGTTAGTCGAATTGGTATTTCCGGTAACCCAGACATTACCAGAATTATCTAGTGCAATGGCTTTAGCGTCATCGATATTGTTACCACCTAAATAGGTAGAGTAAACTAAAGCACTGCCGGTTGGATTAACTTTAGCAAGAAACCCATCCAGTCCACCTCCGTATGTAGGTTGGTAGGCATTGGTAGTGGTGGGGAAACTGCCGTATGTCGGCCCGACAACATAAGCATTACCGCTACTGTCTACTTTAATGCCGTTGCCGAGGCTACTCCCGCTAGCGCCGAAAAAAGTACCACCATTGGGGATACTCGCGCTACCGCCTAAAAAAGTAGAATAAACTAACGAACTTCCTGCTGCATTGAGTTTAGTTACAGCAGCACTCGTAATATTTGCTGTAGGTTTAAAAGAACCGGCTGTAGTTGGGTAACCCGGATTGACTGGTCCGGTTAAATAAGCATTTCCTTGACTGTCTACGGCAATGTCAAAACCTTCATCATTGTTAGGGCCGCCAATATATGTAGAGTAAACTAAGGCAGTTCCTTGGGGGTTAATTTTCGTAACCAAGATATCAGATTGACCCCCTGGGATAGTTTGGTACGCACCAGGAGTAGTCGGAAAATTGTTAAAAGTAGTGCCAATAATGTAAGCCGCCCCTGTGCTATCTACAGTCATGCGGTTGGCGTACTCCTCACCACTGCCACCCAGGTAAGTCGAGTAAGCTAAAACCGGATCGATAACTAGGGGTTGAGTGGGGTCAAAATCTCCCAAACTAAAATTAACTTGATTGTTTCCTAATAAATTGTAAGCTGCGGGAACATTCACCCGCTGTCCGTTGATGTCTTGATAAACTATCGGTGCGTTATCAATTAATTCGCCTAGCGGTGTTTCTAATATCAGTGCGCCGTCTTCACGCAACCGGATGTTGTTAACACCACTATAGTTCATCTTAATTTGACTCGGATCGGCAAAAGCTGCAACCAAAAACTCGCTCTTAAGTTGTCCTTCTGTGCCTTTGAAAACGCGGTCAATTCCTTGATAGACGTTTTGATAAACAACGCCGTTAAAAGTAGGAACGTCTGTGTGCCATTGACTGGAATCTTCGCCTAAAATAAAGTTAGCAAATCCCGGCAATTTTTCTAACCCGGAAATTGTCGGATTCGGGTTGCTGTCTGCTAAGCTGCTGCGGACAATAGCAGAAGTTGTTGCTGCATTTCCCGGTTCATTTGGTTTTTGGAAAGCGGTAAAGGTGATTTCGTTTGGAGTGAAAGAGATACTGTGACCGGCACCTTTCACCTGGAATTTCACAGATGGATCGCTTTGTCCAGCATTTGCAATAAAACTTAAGGGAATTTGACCGTAAGATGCTTGTGGATTTTGAGAGCTCATAGCTAGTACCCCTGGTTTGTGTTATGCCCGTAAGTATACGGAAGTACCAGCTCGGTTGTATTGTAAATTCTTGCGGAAAATTTGCGAAAAATACAATTTTCTTGCGAAATTTCTCGGATTTTGATGAATATTTGTAACAATGGTTGCGGGCTCGGTATATCGTAGGGTGCGTCGCCATCAATCATCTACTTCACAAGTTGCAAAATCTGACAGCGACGCACCCTACTATTTCACAAGTTGCAAAATTTGACAGCGACGCACCCTACACAATATGTTGTGTCCTTTGGCTAAAATTAAAGGGAATCGCGATATTTCTTAGGAGTCAAACCGACGATTTTGCAAAAAGTCTTGCTAAAGTGACTGTGATCGTGAAACCCGACTTGCTGCGAGATATGGGTTATTGATAAATCTCGCCTTTTCAACAATTGTTTTGCTTTTTCAATTCGGCACTGGGTGACGTATTGATGGGGCGTGACTCCAATTGATTGTTTGAACAAACGACTGAAATAATAAGGACTAATCTGCACTAATTTAGCCAGTTCAGCTATGTGCAAATCTCGGTTTAGGTAGTCATTTATGTAGTTAATAACTATCTGCAATTTTCCCGGTTCGAGACCGCCTTCAAAATCTCGCCTAAGCGGTTTTTGTGCACAATAGCGGTGCAGTACGTGCATTGAAAGCGTGTTTTTCAGCGCATCGATATAAAGAGTACCGTTTATTCCACCTGATTCGAGTTCGGTTTTGAGGGCCCAGGCTATGCCGAAAATTAACGGATCGCTGATTTTCCAGTGCGGTATAATTTCAATGAGGTTTGAATTTGTCGATTCGCCCACTGTATTGTCGAAGTCGGTAGGGTCGATCGCGATCGCCATAAATTCAGGATCTTCGACTGCACCTGACTGGAAATCAGTACCAGCACCACCGATGAAAATCTGTCCGCTTTGCCACGGTTCGCTACCGTAGTGTTTCCCGTTGAGTATTCCGTTTACTGTAACTGAATTGAGTATCAGCCCAATGTTGTGTTGTTGGAAACAGTGTTCGGGAGTTTCGGCTGGTGGTGACTGACGGTGATATTCGACATGAATTCCCTCCCATTTTGTGCCGTGACTCGACAGGATTGCGGGATTCGGGAGAATCGATTTCATCGCGTCTGGCTGGGCAAAATCAAGTATTAACTGTTTTTCTGAGGACATAGCTTGCACCTGCGGCAGTTGCTATTATTCTATATGTCTGAAGTTCCCGCAGTTATGCAAAGATACCAAGGGCTTACGGCACATATTCTCGGTCTGTTTGTCCAGCCTTCGCAATCAAAATTAATGGAAGTTGACGTTAGGGCGGTGTAGGGTCGATCCATAATCGGCACTTTCATACCATCCGAGTGCGCCTACAATTAATTAGCGGTAATTATTAACTTTTAGAGCGATAAATGTAAAATCTAAAATCTAAAATCCAAAATACCTAATCCCCAATCTAAAATCCCAAATAAAATGACGCCCGCAAAAGTTTCCTCTCAGTACAGCAGCACTTTACAAGAAACCCGCGGGCGTCAAAATCAACCAAGCTTAAATCTTAGAACAGACCAAGAGTAAAAGATTTGTCGATCGGGAAAATAGCACCAATACCCAACCACAGAGTTACCGCAGTTCCCAATAGGAAAACAGTAGTAGCAACAGGGCGGCGGAACGGATTTTGGAACTTGTTAACGTTCTCGATGAACGGGATCAAAATCAAGCCAATGGGAACACCGGCCATGCAAGCAATACCCAACAATTTGTTAGGCAAAACGCGCAGGAGTTGGAACACAGGCCACAAATACCATTCCGGCAGAATTTCCAGCGGAGTAGCAAAAGGATTGGCTGGTTCCCCAACCAAAGCCGGGTCTAGTACGGCCAAACCCACGCACAGAGAAATCGTTCCCATGATGACTATAGGGAAAACGTAGAGCAAGTCATTGGGCCAAGCTGGTTCGCCGTAATAGTTGTGACCCATGCCCTTAGCGAGCTTAGCGCGCAGCGCTGGATCGCTCAAATCTGGTTTTTTGAGAATAGACATAGTAACAGTGCTCTCCTTTTAGTTTTACTTGACCCTGGAATCCCGCTGTATTCGTTAGTCCGAATCAGCAGGGCGATCGCAGGAAGTATTGGCCGTAAATAAATATGATGAGCGATCGATTCTGAATTTTCAACTCAAAATTCAGCGGGGGGCAAAAAAAATACCGCCCCCACAACTCAAAACTTACAGCGGGCCAGAAATGCCTTGCTTGCGAATCATCAAGAAGTGAGCCAGCATAAAGACTACAATCAGCCAAGGCAACACAAAAGTGTGCAAGCTGTAGTAGCGAGTCAAAGTGCCTTGACCAACGCTGACACCACCGCGCAGCAGTTCAACAAGTGTAGAACCGACAAACGGGATGGCTTCGGGTACGCCGGAAACGATTTTAACAGCCCAGTAACCGATTTGATCCCAAGGCAGCGAGTAGCCGGTCACGCCGAAAGAAACAGTGATGACTGCCAAGATTACTCCTGTCACCCAGGTTAATTCGCGGGGCTTTTTGAAGCCGCCGGTCAGGTAAACCCGGAAGGTGTGGAGAATCATCATCAGTACCATCATGCTGGCAGACCAGCGGTGGATGGAGCGGATCAGCCAGCCGAAATTGACTTCATTCATCAGGTATTGTACTGAAGAAAAGGCTTCTGCTACCGTGGGACGGTAATAGAAAGTCATGGCGAAGCCGGTGGCAAACTGGATCAGAAAACAAACTAAAGTAATCCCGCCCAAGCAGTAGAAGATGTTGACGTGGGGAGGTACATACTTAGTAGTGATGTCGTCTGCGAGCGCCTGAATTTCCAGGCGTTCATCAAACCACTGGTAGGTTTTTGAGTCGGTGATTTGTTTAGAAAACATGAGGCCAGAATTCCTAAAAGAATATTGCTGTGGTTGAGGTTAAGGGCAGCAGCCACAAGGTTTTTTCTCGCCCCGTGCCTCGCAGCTTGCTTTTACTAGCAAATGCCTGAGGCTATTTTTAAATTTGGAGCTGACGAAAGGAATTCTATACAGGCGATCGCCCGCAAGCCTTGGGAAACTAAGCAGTCGCTTGTCCCTACTTGCAGCCAAAAGCTCGATCGAATTCCCGACTATGATAAAAAATGTAACATAATTGCTGTGCAAATTTCACGATCGCGATGCTTTGGCAGACTCTCAAATACATTTTCTGCAAGCTCAACATCCGCCCCAAGCTGGCATACAGCCAAGAGCCGAGCCCAACACCAAAGTTCGAGCTCGCCCGCAGGTGGCTGGGGCGTAAATTCTAATATTCATGATAAAACTTCACTGATTCGGCGATTAAATGTTAAATTTAAATAATTTTTTGTTCGCGGGCGACGTTTGACGAATGCCGAAGGTCTCCTTTGAGAGTTATGTCCGCAAAAGCTTAAAAGCCTACAAACTTAAAATACACCAGATGCAATACTTGCCTAACTCTTACAGAAAAATCATGCACAGACGAGTGTTCCAGACAGCAATTTTACTTTTGTTTCAAGTCGTCCTGGTTCTAGGCCCGTGGGCTGGGCCTGCGGCGGCGCTAACTCCAGAACAGCAGCTTTTGAGCGAAGCTTGGCGGATTGTCAACCGCTCTTACGTGGACGACAGCTTCAACTCTAAAAACTGGTGGTCGATTCGCGAAAAAGCCGTCAAGCAACCGCTCAACGACAGACAGCAGACTTACACGGCGATTCAGGGGATGCTGGCGAATCTTGACGACCCTTTCACTCGACTGCTGAAACCCGAACAGTACCGCAGCTTGCAGGTCAATACTTCGGGAGAATTGACTGGTGTGGGGCTGCAAATTGCGATCGACCCCCAGACAAATACTCTGACAGTGGTGGCTCCTTTGGCCGGTTCACCGGCGGATAAAGCTGGCATCCAACCGCTCGATCGCATCTTGAAAATTGACGGCACTCCCACCTCAGAATTGACGCTAGACGAAGCAGCAACTCGAATGCGCGGCCGCCGAGGCACTCCTGTTACCTTGACCTTGGGGCGCGAGGGAAGGGACGCTGCTGAGGAAATTGAGCTGGTGCGCGATCGCATTGCTCTGAATCCGGTTTACGCCGAATTGCAGTCGGGGCCGGACAATTTACCGCTGGGCTACATTCGCTTGAGTCAATTCAGCGCTAACGCCACTGAGGAAGTCGCTCACGCGATCGACCGCTTGGAAAAACAAGGAGCCGCCGCCTACATTCTCGATTTGCGGAACAACCCGGGCGGACTGTTGCAAGCCGGGATTGAAATTGCCCGCTTGTGGCTCGATTCCGGGACGATCGTCTACACCGTTAACAGACAAGGCATTACCGGCAGTTTTGAAGCCTCTGGAGGAGCCTTGACTGACGATCCCCTAATTGTTTTGGTGAACAAGGGAACGGCCAGTGCTAGCGAAATTTTGGCGGGTGCGCTGCAAGATAACGGCAGAGCTGAACTTGTGGGCGAAAAGACTTTCGGCAAAGGGCTGATTCAGTCGCTGTTCGATTTGTCTGACGGTTCTGGGCTGGCCGTGACTGTGGCTAAGTACGAGACGCCGAACCACACGGATATTAACAAACTGGGGATTGCGCCCGATCGGGTAGTGGCTTTGGAACCCATTGCGCGCGACGCGATCGGCACCTCCGCAGACTTGCAATATCAAGCTGCACTGCAACTGCTGAAAGAAAAAACCGTGATGGCAAAGTCATTAGTCAGCAGTCATTAGTCATTAGTCAGTAGTCAGTTGCGTTGCCCGAAGAGCGAAGTCAAAGGGTCGAAGGGTCAGTTGTCAGTTGTCAGTTGTCAGCAGTCAGCAGTCAACGGTCAACTGACAACGGTCAACGGTCAACGGTCAACTGACAACGGTCAACTGACAACGGTCAACAGTCAACTGTCAACTCCCATAAGGTTAAGGTTGCGGGGTTGATTCCTCGGCATCGGGTGCTTCGGGTTCCAGCAAAATCACTCCTCGCTGCTGGGGGTCAACTCGATTGCTTTGCTCTTGCATCACAGTTTTAGCTTCGCTGGGGTCAAAGTAGCGGTTAAAGTCCGATCGCGACCGATCGACTCGCCCTTGGGTAAGATTGACTTCAGCCTGGATTTCCTGCAATTTTTCTTGCACTGCCCGGTAGTGAGGCAAAAGCTGAATCAAAGCCGAAGCCGCACAGACTGAAAGTACCATGTTGACTGCTAACTTCACTCCTGTTTCGACGGCGAGCGTTTGATGAGGGTAGGAACGCTGGCGGCTGCTGCTGCGAGGAGCAACCCGAGGGGAGTTTTTTACAGGACGCAGTGGGGTAACGGTGGGTTGAATCGCTTGCATAATTTTTTTTTCAAATACCTGAGACTGACGTTTTAGAGCTGACCACAGAAAACTCTGAGCTTAAGGCACACCCGCCCCTGTTAGTCAGGGTGCTGACAGCCAAAATTTTTGAGACAAAGGTGACGCCTGATGACGAATTTTCCCAATAAAATGCCTGCTCGAGCAGTCTCGCCTTGCTGACCACAAACAATCTACCCCACTGCAGCAGCAATTGTCTGTAATTTCAAGATTTAACTGCTCGAGCAGGCTTGGCTGCGGTTCGCGGCTGGTGTCTGGAAACTACTTGTACAGTTCAGTTGACAGCCGGAAAGCTAAGATTCCGGGAATCAAAGCAATTACGAGCGCTACGTAGACTTGGGTATCGGTTAAAGACATTGTGGGAAAACTCCTTTTCGCGGGCACGAGCTTTCACTAATTTGAGACAAATTGGCGCTTTTGGGAATCATTTGTAACAACTTGCAACACAAATGGTGCGTCCGGGAGGAGTGGGAGAGTTTGTGAGTGAGGGAGTGGGGGGAGTTTGTGAGTGTCGGAGGGGGAGAATTTTTCCTTGTTTCCTCGGACTGCTTCCTTCGGACTTTGTTCGGACGATCGCCTGCGACAGAATTACCGCATTAGGTTAAGATAAGTGAAGGTGAAACTAATTTTAGACAGAGCCAGTGATTTGCGCTGCGCTCGACCCTTGGAACTCTCGACGGTGCACAAAATAATTAATGCTAGATCAATTTCTCGACGGTTCGCCCAATTTTGGAGTTGACACCTTTTTATTATTGTTGGTTTTGGTGGCTTTGGAGGCTGTACTTTCGGCTGACAACGCGATCGCCCTGGCATCGATTTCCAAAGGTTTGGAAGATGCCAAGCTACAGCGACAGGCTCTGAACTTCGGTTTGATAATTGCTTTTGTACTGCGGATCGCACTAATTTTAACTGCGACTTGGGTGATCGGGTTCTGGCAGTTTGAACTGCTCGGAGCGCTCTACCTGCTGTGGCTAGTTTTTCAGCACTTTTCCTCAGATACTGACTCCGAAGGAGAACATCACGGGCCGCGATTTTCCTCTCTGTGGCAAGCAATTCCCACGATCGCTCTGACAGATTTAGCGTTTTCTTTGGATAGCGTTACTACGGCGATCGCGATTTCTGATGAAACTTGGCTGGTGCTTACCGGCGCTACAATTGGAATTATCACCCTGCGATTTATGGCCGGATTGTTCATCCGCTGGCTCGACGAATTCGTTCACCTTGAAGATGCTGGTTACATCACAGTTGGCTTCGTTGGATTGCGGCTGCTGGTGAAAGTAATTAACGATAATTTAGTTCCCCCGCAGTGGCTGGTAGTTTCGAGTATTGCCCTGATATTTGTGTGGGGATTTTCTCAGCGCACTCCTGAGTCTATCGAGAGTGCAGAACCCTCAGAAATGCCTGTCAAACAGCAGAATTCAGAGCCTGTAACGCTGGAGTCGGAAGGACAGAAGTCCGAAATTTAACATACAGTTTTTGTGATGCAAAGTCGATCGATCTTTTAGTATAAGGTCGATCGCTTTTTTTATATGCTAAATCTGTGGATTTGAGATTTTAGAGGCGATCCCACGGGTGAATCCGGGACACAAAATATTAATACTGTTCAATGTTATTTCCACGACATACTTTAACAACTCTATATGTTACTGTCAAAGCAATTTTGAGGATTCAGTCTTCCTGTCCGGCATTGTATCTTTAGATAGAGAAAAAACCTATGTATCGATTCCAGATTATTGGACACACGCAGACGGGCGAATCCATTGGTATCGTCGGTTCTACTCCCGAATTAGGACTGTGGGAGATCGCGAACTGCGTACACCTTAAGACAAGTGCCGATCGCTATCCTTTATGGCACACAGATATAGACATTAAGTCCTCTCTGGATTTAAACGATCGCCAGAAAATTGAATATAAGTACGTGTATATTGATGCCAACGGTATCGCAGCATGGGAAGCATTAGGTTGTGACCGCTGGATACCGATCGACCCAGACCACCAATCCAGCAAAATAGTAGTGGACGATGGCGCTTTTGGTTATTTGCAGCCTTATCCATTCGGATACCTGGAAGAAGAAGAACCCGCTGTGAGCCCCTCACACAAAAAATCTGAAGGTTTAAAAATCGCAATTATTGGCAGTTCCGTCGCCCTTGGCCATAAAGCGTGGATGTTCAAAGGTTGGGCTTCCAAGTTGGCAGAGTCTTTGGCGGCAAAATACGGACACCAAGTCGTCAATTTATCAGAAGCGGGGGCAAATGTCAGCAGCACGATCGCCCGTTTTCCCTCAGTTGTCGCCCCAGAACAACCGGATGTGGTAATAATTGCCCTGTCTCTGGGTAACGAAGGGCTCGCCCACTGTCGCCCTCACGAACGACGGCGCGCGCAACGCAGGTTTGAAAGCGGCTTGCAGCAGTTGGTGAAAATGACGCGGGCACTGGGATCGCGTCCGATTCTGGGCGGGGTATATCCCCACGGCGAATATAACTCTGAACATTACTGGCTGCTGCGAGATACTCACCAGCGGATGCAGAATTGGGGCGTCCCGGTGCTGGATTGGTTGGGAGTGTTGGATGATGGAGAGGGACGCTGGAAACAGGGGATATCCTTCGATCAGTCTCACCCAAACACGATCGGTCACAACCTGATGTATGAGACGATCGATCTCAACCTGTTCGCGATCGACAAAGACGAATTGGCAAAAGAAAAAGAATACTTTTGCAAACCGAAAGAAGTTCCAGTTTACCTTGACAATGCGGGTTTTCAAGTCACTGCTTGTCTTGAAGAACAGCGTTTGCGGATTGTCAATTCGTCACCAAACAATTATACGATCGCTCCCCATTGGCAAGCAATCCAAACTGCACTGCAACGCAAAGCAGGATTGATACCGGGGCTCTACATTGCTAAGAATGTCCAGTCAGGGGCGCTTCCTTTCTTTGCAGTGCAGGATAATGGGGCGATCGAAACTACAGTAGAAATTCCCGCAGGCGCTGATTTGGAATACACTTCCGCTTTCAATCTTTTTGCACCGAACAACTCACAAGTGTTGTTCTATGACGGGAATTTGGGATTTTTGAAAGTAGACGATCGCCACATGAGGATTATCAACGAATCAGACCAAGAATATAACATCCAACCGATGTGGAAGGAAGTTCGTCATGTACTGAAAGCCATGCCATCGGGTGTCTATGACGATCCGCTGAATCCCAACGCACCTTTTCGCACCATGATGATTGGCAACGACGGACTCGAAAGCCGGGTGAAAGCACCGCCTAAGTCCGCTATTTTGTTTCAATATAAATGTCAATTATCTGATATCAGTCGCGTGGCGATTTTGCCGCTTGGCGATCGGTGTGCGGTGCGGATGATGCTTTACAAGATGGAGTACGATGGCCCTGCTTTTCCCTTCGATTTGACGCGCACTACCAATATTGGAGATGTTGCTGATGCGATCGAAAACGGTTTTTATGATATGTGGAATCCGGCTTTTCTGCACTACAGTGCTGAAGCGGGCAGAATCTATCACAGCAAGTGGTCTGGTCTTTCTTTTGCCCATGAAGTTGAGGATACAGACGATCCTGTTAACGATATGTCTCCGGTATACGAACGGATGCGCGAGCGATATACGGCACGTTCTGGGCGGTTTTGGTACGCACTTAAACATTGCGACAAGGTGCTGTTTGTCCGCACTGGTATTGCCGATCGCAATGGTGCGATCGATCTAATCCATAAACTTGAATACCAATGTCAGGGCAAACCTTTTCAATTGATGTTGCTTTCTCCCCAGTCTTCCGATGAGTTTGCAGGTCTTGCTAATGTCCTGCATTACAATGTGGAGTTTCATCCCGATCAAATGTATGACGATTTGGGACACTGGATGTACTGTACGGATGTGATGCGAGGGATTTTGGAGTCGATCGGGGTTTCCAGCAAAAACCTGTTCTGGTGTCCGCCTAAGATACCGAAAAACAGTTGACAGTTGACAGTTGACAGTTGACAGTTGACTGTTGATAGTTGTTCGTGGTTAGTTGTGATATCAATTCCGGTTACACCGGAATTATTAGTAGCCGAAATTAGGAGACGGCAGTGCCGTGTCCCTACAATGTTATTTTGGGTAGGGACACGGCATTGCCGTGTCCTCTATATTATTCCGGTAACACCGGAATTGATATCATTAGTCATTTGTTGG
>JAUBOH010000017.1:28953-34059 GCA_036700145.1 Microcoleus occultus BM001215366 | reverse complement strand
AAAGGTTCCGGGCTTGGGGTTGGCAAAGGTTCCGGGCTTGGGGTTGGCAAAGGTTGCGGGTTTGGTACCGGAGTTAGTCTCGGCGTCGGACTTGTGAGCGCTGGCGCAGTCGGAGTGGGTTTGGGGCGCGGATTGTTGTTGAGAAATGAGCCGACTAAAGCCCAGGAACCGAAGCCCGTCAATATTACTAAGCCCGTCAGCAGTCCGATCGCAGCGGCGGGATTGTCCCAAATAGAGCCGCCGGCCGGCTCTATTAACGGATCTGGCTGGTTTTGCGGGTGGGAACTCCTTGCGATCGGCTCGGGCCCTCGACCCACGGCTACCGTTGCGATTAGCGAAGCATTTGACGGCACTACTGCTGGCGCGGGCGGTACAGTTTGCTGGTTAGGGTGAGGATTGGTTTGGCCGTCGAGTGCTTGGGCGACTTCGCTGACAGATTGATAGCGATCGCCTGGAGAGCGGCTCAACATCCGATTGAGCACCAAAGCTAACCCGGTGC
This sequence comes from Microcoleus occultus BM001215366, assembly GCA_036700145.1. Lineage (GTDB taxonomy): Bacteria > Cyanobacteriota > Cyanobacteriia > Cyanobacteriales > Microcoleaceae > Microcoleus. Next base: position 33,560 of record JAUBOH010000017.1, on the reverse strand, counting down.
TCACCTGCACTTGCTGCTGCCAATTCCACTGCAGCGTTGTTCGATCGAGCAATTCTTGCGGTTCAGATCCCGTCAGCAGGACGATCGCCGTTACAGCTAAAGCATACAGGTCGCTGCTGGCTGTGGCGCGCCCGCTTTGCAATTGTTCCACCGGTGCGTAGCCGATTTTACCGACAGTTGTCGCGTGGGCTGTTCCTTCGGGAGACTGGACTTTGGTTGCGAGTTCTTTCACCACTCCAAAGTCAATCAGTACCGGCAACTTGTCGTTTTCTCGCCGAATGATGTTTTCCGGCGAGATGTCGCGGTGGATGATGCCGCGGGCGTGGATGTGAGCCAGTACCGGCAGCATTTGCCGGATAAATACTAAAACTTCGGCTTCGCTGAAGGTGCCGCCTGTGTTAGTTCGATCGAGCAACAGTTCGCGGTAAGTCATCCCTTCCACGTAATCCTGCACTAAAAACAAACGCTGATTCTCTTCAAATATTGCCCGAAACTGGGGAATTTGCGGATGTGCAATTTGGTAAAGAATTGCCGCCTCTCTTTGAAACAATTCCTTCGATTTTTCTAAAACATAAGGCCCGCTTTGCACCGGAATCAATTCTTTCAGGGCGCAGCGTTCTTGAAACCTGCCCAAATCTTCTACTAAATAAGTGCGGCCAAATCCCCCTTGACCTAAAATATTCACCAAGCGGTAGCGGTTTTGTAGGAGAGTTCCAATAGCAATAGGTGGCTGCATAAGTTTAAGTAGAAACTGTTAAATAGTTGACAGTTGACAGTTGACAGTTGACAGTTGACTGAGAATTTAAACCCGTTCATCAACAATTGCTAATTGTCCAGTGTTAAAAAATAGACGCTCCTGCTAGGTCTTTAACACTCAATAGCATACTTCACTGTCTTTAGCTCTCAGTCCCGACCAAAATTAGCATTTTATGTTTTTTGACGCAACCTTGAGCAACCATTTTTTTTTATAAATTTAAGGAGGGGGCAACCACGGGGGGTTTGCCCCTACATTTCCGATGTTTTGGGGTCGATCGAATGACTGCTGATGGTACTGTCAACTGTCAACTGTCAACTGTCAACTGACTAAGCTTTGCTTTCACCATGTCTTGAATTTTGTTACCATCTGCTTTGCCTTTAAGCTGCTGCATTGCCTTGCCCATCACCTTGCCCATCTCTTTTGCAGAAGTAGCGCCAACCTGCGCAATTACTTCGTCAACGACTTGACTTACCTCTTCGTCTGACATTTGCGGTGGCAAATACTCTTCAAGAATTACCAACTCCGCCTCCTCTTGTGCCACTAAATCTTCGCGGCCACCTTTGCGGTATTGTTCGATCGAATCCCTGCGCTGTTTCGCTATTTGCATCAAAATTTCCAACTCTTGAGCTTCTGTCAGCGTCTCTTGCCCGGAGGGACGGAGGCTGACTTCTTTTTCGAGAATAAATTTCTTGATGCCGCGAACTGTTTCCAAGCGAACTTTGTCCTTGGACTTCATGGCTGCTTTGATTTCTGCGTCAATGCGTTCTCTTAAGCTCATCGATTTCTACCTTGCTTTGCCCGAAATCAAAAATCTGGAGTATGCTCCGATTTTTAACTTTTTTTACCGTATTTTTCAAGTTTATTGCCTGTTGGTGGCATTTTTATCGCATTCTACCCGGATACTTTCAGCATTCGATCGAGTTTAGGGCTGCTGCACTTCCAGCTTCGGCCCCGGCATTGACTGTCGCCCGAATTTTTAGACGCAGGGGCCCGGCGTGCGCGATCGTACTTCTGCCTGTGCACAGCCCGCTAGAAACCCGGTTTGTCGGACATATTTCTGCAAGTCCTATTCAGTTCGCCGGCAATTAACACTCTAAGGTCGCCCCGAAACTTAAATATATCAAAATATTGACTGAATATTTCTAATTTCAGATGCTAAGATAGCGGTGGAATAAACGTCCTGCAAGAGGCCTGCTGTGATCCGTTCTGCTACTTTACCGCTTCCGCTTCCCGAGCCGCCGATTTCCGCTCACGACCGTCTGCGGCTGTTCTCCGGTTCTGCTAATGTTCCCCTCGCCCAAGAGGTGGCTCGCTATCTGGGGATCGATTTGGGGCCGATGGTTCGCAAGCGGTTCGCTGATGGGGAACTCTACGTTCAAATTCAAGAATCGATTCGGGGTTGCGATGTTTACTTGATTCAGCCAACTTGCTGTCCGGTGAACGATCGCCTCATGGAATTATTGATCATGATCGATGCTTGCCGCCGCGCTTCAGCTAGGCAAATTACTGCCGTCATTCCCTATTACGGATATGCTAGGGCTGACCGCAAAACCGCCGGCAGAGAGTCGATAACAGCAAAATTAGTCGCTAATTTGATCACTGAAGCTGGGGCCGGTCGCGTTTTGGCGATGGATTTGCACTCGGCTCAGATTCAAGGTTATTTTGACATTCCTTTCGACCACGTTTACGGGTCGCCGATACTCCTAGATTATCTCAAGAGCAAGCAGTTGACGGATATTGTTGTGGTTTCGCCGGATGTTGGCGGTGTGGCGAGGGCGAGGGCTTTTGCCAAAAAGCTGAATGACGCGCCACTGGCAATTATTGACAAGCGCCGCCAAGCTCACAACGTCGCCGAAGTGATGAACGTGATCGGGGATGTGAAAGGCAAAACAGCGGTGTTAGTGGACGATATGATCGATACTGCGGGCACGATTTGTGAAGGCGCGAGATTGTTGCGCCGCGAGGGTGCGAGGCAGGTTTATGCTTGTGCGACTCATGCGGTGTTTTCGCCTCCGGCGATCGAGCGTTTGTCTAGCGGGGTTCTGGAAGAGGTAATTGTCACGAATACAATTCCCGTGCCCGATGAGAACCGTTTTGAGCAGTTGACGGTGCTTTCGGTGGCGAATTTGCTGGGAGAAACTATTTGGCGGATTCACGAAGATAGTTCTGTTAGCAGTATGTTCCGCTAGAGGGGAAACGCACTTTTTGAATGTTTGTTTTAGGGTGCGTTAACAAGAGTGTAACGCACCGTTTTTTTGGTGAATAGTGCGAGATTTTGCCGCAAGTAACGGAGGACACTCAAGATGCCGTTTCCCCGGCCCCAAAATAATCGCTCGCCCCCTTCCTTTGATGTAACTATCACCCGATCGACCGTAGGGACACTCCAAAAGCCGTGTCCTGACTGCGGGTAATATTAATTGCGATGCAACCGCAAACGATATCGCCGGAACAAGAAATGGTAAAATTCTATCTTGTTGTCACAAGAGCGCGACCTTTTTATATTCTAGATAGGTCTCGTCAAAACAAGGGGAAAATAGGGAAAAATTATGAAACATTCACTGGTACGAACCGCGGCCGCACTAGCCGGTTCAGCAATTTTAACACTAGGGGCGATCGGTTCGGCTAAAGCGTATACTTTTGACGAAACCGAAATTAACCAAGACCGAGTAATTGCGATCGCACAACCGGGCGGTTTGACCGGCTACCAATTGTTAATTGTAGAACAGGTGACAGACAGGCGGCAATGCTGGAGCGAAAACGGCTCTAATCCCGTGAGAGTCGATCCGTTATTAGCTACTTTTGACTTCACCGGCATTTGCGGCCGCGCCACTGACAGCAACGGCTTTTCTATTCGCATGGCCGGCACCGATTTAGCATTAAAATACAGCCTGATGTTGCAAAGCGTTGACGGCAATGTTTTACTAATTGGAATTCCCACCGATCCGAACGGTAAACCGATAATCATCGGCCGCACAAACGGCGATACTAACGGCTTTATGAAAATTACTCTCGATCCTGCTTGGCGGTTGAGTAAAAGAGCTTATCAAGGCAAAGTATTAGGTCACTTTTATTTCACTAGCAAGGAATCCGCACCGGGAGAAACTGCCAATACCGGAGGAAACACCGGAGGAAACACCGGAGGAAACACCGGAGGAAATACATTCGGAGATATTGCAACCGATATTTACGCTTCCGAAATTAAAGAAGCTGTGGGGCTTGGATTTGTAGCCGGATTTGCTCAAGATAACACTTTTAGACCGCAGCTTGCAGTTACCAGAGAGCAATTAGTGTCTTTAGTATTAGAATCTTTGAAAGGAATACAAGGTGCTAATATCACATTTCCTAGCAGTGTTTCTATCCGTCCCTACCGCGACGTTGACAGCTCGCGCTGGAGTGCCGGAAAAGTTCAATTTGCGCGGGACAACAAGATAGTTAGCGGCTATCAAGATGGAACTTTTAAACCAATGCAGCCAGTCACTCGCGCTGAATTGATGGCGGTGCTCCGTCGAGCGGCAGAATTTGGTTTGTCAGCCCGGGGAATGCAGCCGAATTTAGTTTCTAAAGAGCCGTCTAAAAGTTTTTTAGATACTCAAAATCATTGGGCTGCTTCTATTATCACTCAAATGTCTGCTTATTGTTCTGTTGCTTCGTCTCTTAACGAAATAGGCAATCGGTTTGCTCCCGATGATTCTGCAAAGCGCAATTACGCGGCGGCGGCTACTTTGCGGATGCTAAAATGCGTTAAGGCTCAGTAGATTGTACCCGTTCAATAAGCAATCAAGGTGTTTGTAGTGAGGACTAAAGTCCTGAGATTATAAGGACTAAAGTCCTCACTACGAACCTATATTAC
>JAUBOH010000017.1:24493-28853 GCA_036700145.1 Microcoleus occultus BM001215366 | reverse complement strand
AGATTATAAGGACTAAAGTCCTCACTACGAACCTATATTACCCTACACCGTAATCAGTATACGGCCGTCAAGAACGGGCCCCAGATCCCGTTCTTAAACAAGTAATTGAGAATGGTGCAAGATATCAGTTAATCAGGACTAAAGTCCTCACTACAAACCGGTTCGTAGTGAGGACTTTAGTCCCGATCGTATCGTTTCTTTGGGTTTCTTCTTAGATGCCGATTTCTGAGTTTTGGGAACCGGGATTATTTCGGGTTCTGGCAAGATGGCATCTTCTGGTAATTTACACAAGTCATTTAAGGAAAGTTTTTGCTGGGATTCGAGTTCGTTTAGCAAGTTTGATGCTGTTTCTAATATTTGCTTTCCCTGTCGGACTTGAATAGTAGTTTTAGATTCGATCGCATCTAACAACAAAAAAATCGAAACTGTTTGCCAAATATCTAAATCATCGCCGATCACATCGCAAGCAGACACAATTTTGCCGTTGGCTGGCGCGTATATTCCTAAGCCGGAAGCTTGAATTAATGGCTGGATTTCTGCTAAACTTAAATTGGCAATGTCGCTAATTTTATGTTCGAGCGATACTAAATCTGCTAAATCTGGTAAGTTGACCGATTCTGCCACTAAAGCATCGAATTTAAAGGTAAGAGTTTGATTTAAAGGATCGGAGATGGCATAAATTGATTGGATTTGCGATCGGCTAACGGCACCTTTCTCAAAAAAATCTCTACCTTGCGGGGCGATTGCAATTTTGCCATTTTCAGACACATCCAAGATTTCTAAACTAACCAGATTCGTCGCCGCAGTCTTCACAAAAATCTCGTCCAACCCCAGCAAATCCGCCAATTCTTTCAAAGTTGGCGCAGGTTCAAACTCAACGCCCGCCCGCAAAATGAACTCTTCCAACACGTTAAACTCGCGCGGTTCGCTAATCGCTACCTCCAGCGGAGTTTGACGGATTGCAAAGCGGAATTGACGCGCCGCCAACACTGACAAACCGGGATTTTGCTGCTCAATTTGTGCCGCTAGCGAACTTAAATTCGAGTCAATTTCTTTAGTTGAGGATGCTAGAAACATCTACAAAACCTCCACAGTGACGCACCGTTTTTGAAACTTCCTGATACATTTTGCCGACAGTACCTGTTTGTTGGGTAAATAAATCGTGACAGCCGACAACTATCAGCAATTCTTGAGCGCGCGAAAATGCCACATTCACCCGTTCCGGTTCCTTGGCAAATCCGATATCGCCCCTAATATTATTGCACACTGTGCTCACAATAATTACAGGTCTTTCCATGCCTTGGAATATGTCAACCGTACCAGTGCGGATGCTCAAAGACGGAAAATTTTCGGGTACAATTCTGTCTTTGATTGCGTTCAATTGAGCGCCGTAAAAAGTGATAATTCCGATTTCTTTGGGCGGTTCGCCGATCGCACATTTGGGCCGCCAAGCAGCCTCCATCTGCTCGCACAAAAGCTCGATCGCGTCAATCTCCTTGACATTCAACCGCGAAGTACCCTGTTTTTCCTCCTCAAACCCTTGTCCCACAGGCGTTTTAACCCACAGGATATGATTGTTTTCTTGAATGATTTTGCCTGCGAGGTTGTGGGCGCGCTTGATATCCGCTTCCTGAATACCGCAGTTGAGTTTTTGCTGGTAAAACTGATTGATTGCGCCCATAATTTGCGGGTGCATTCGATACTGAGTTGTCAGCATTTTTTTGATGCTGTCGCTGGCATTTTCAAACAAAACTTTGAACAGCGATTCTTTGATGAAGCTAAGTTCGTCTCCGGTACAGCCGATGTCTTCGGCGATATCGTCGATCGTACTTTGATTAAACATCGGCGGTAATTGCCGATGATCGCCCACTAATACTAATTTTCGGCCTTTCAAAGCAGGAATCAATAACTCTGGTGGCGTACATTTGCTAACTTCGTCAATGATAACCGCATCAAAGCTGGGGAAGTTTTTAGTAAAATCAAAGCTAGCAGCTTGCACGCAAGTGATGCCGATTACGTTAGCATTGTCGATATAAATTTGCTTTAAATCATTGCGGTCTTTTTCCGATGGATTGCGGAGTTTTTCAATCCAATCAGTCACAAAGTTTTGAGAACGATTTAGGGCTGTTTCTTCTTGTTCTAATTTTCGCTGCCAAGTTTTGAATAGACGTTTAATTTTGCTTAAAAAATCCACACTGAACAATCCTGTATCGGGAACTTCTGGCCCATATTGTTCCGGGACTTTTTGCCATATTGACTCCCACCAATTCCTCTCACTCACTAATGTTGCTGTTGGTTGTTGCTGTTTCAGTTGACTGATAATTTCGCTCAATTCTGTTTGAAGTTCGGCGAGTTGTTGCTGCGAAGTTGCAGCCGCTGTTTGCAGCGGCAATAAATGCTCGTCAAGAGTGTTTTTGATTATCTCCAAAATCCCAAAAGGATCTAAGTCAGCAATGGATTTTTCAAGCTGAATGGCACTGGCTTTCCAAGCTTCAACTTGCTTGACAAAATGCTGCGGCTGCTCCCAAATATTCGATTTTTGGGCGAGATACTGTTCGGCTAAAATCCGCAACTTTTCCGGTACTTTTGGCTGTTCGACAATTGCTTGCAACAGGTTAGTAACTTCGCTAATTTTCAAATTCGCTGCTTGCTGCGCTGTTTCTACCTGAAGTCTAGCGGCGGATATTTGCTGCTGGTTCACGGTTTGACCGATTTTATCTAATAGCTGCTGCTGTTTGATCAGTTGTTGGTCGGTTTCATTTTTGAGGGGAACCACGCACTCACGGGCGTTTGCGAGGATGCTGTGCAGCAATTCTTTGACTAGGCGATCGAAGGTAGTCTGGATCTGATTTGGCTGTAATGATTCGCTGTAAAATTGTTGGATGTTACTTAAGAAATTGGCAGTTTTTTCAATTATAAATTTGCGCTGACTTGGGTTGACTTGGGAATAGCTGGCGAAGTCTCTGGCTAGTTGTTGCCATTGCGTACGATCGCCCGCAGCGAGCACCATCGGCGTTTGACTCAAATTTAGGTGCAAAAACTCGCTAAACCGGAACTGCTGCCCTTGGATGTCCTTAAAACCGCCGTTTGCTTCGTGGGATACTGCGTTTCGCAAGCGATCCAAATCGGGCAAATTAACTTTGCATTTGGGCGGTACGATCAGCAATTTGAGCGATCGGGCAATTTTCAACAGTCCCACGGGCAATTCTACCATATCATCAGTTAGTATCGCGCCCGTTTCCCAGCAAGATTTCACAACTTCATAAAGTCCCGTATCCGCTGTCTCAATCCACTCTGCAACGGCGACAACAACGGCGGCAATCTCCGTTTTTCGCAGTTCCAAATTCTTAATTTTCTGTTCGAGATTGTGGCGGTGTGTCTGATTTTGCCGATCGCCCAACTGTAGCTGATTCACAGCATCAGACATCTGCCGCGACACCCGCAAACCCTCCGCAACCGTTGACATAGCGTGACAAACATCATCAGCGCGATCGAATGCAGCCTTAAATTCCGACAGTTGGGCTGCTACAGTTTCCCGCAACCAAACCGCAATCCCAAATGAACCGCAAGCAGGGCGATCGAAACCTATTTGAGTAGCATTGCTAGCGCAAATCCGCACATTGGCCATAAAGTTTTCGACTAAAACATTGTTTTCAGAATAAGGTTTTAGTCGGGGCATAAACTCAGCGACTTCTGGAGATTCCCAGTCAACCTGCGGCGCATCTAGCAGATTTACTAGCCCCGCCACAACAGATTCAATCTCGCTTTTTTCGGTTAAAATCCGTTCGCAAGCTGTTGTTTTTTCGTTCCACTTTTCCTCAAAACTTGCCTTACTTTCGTGCAAGTGTTTTAGTTCATTGAAAAAAGCTTTTTCGGAGGCAAAGTAAGCTGTAAATCTGTCAGATTCTGCCAGCAACTCCTGCAAAGACTTGACATTAGTCAGACGTTGCGAGAGCTTTTGTTCGCAGTCAGTCGCCGTATTTTGCAGCCAAGTGCCGATCGCATTTTCCTCCAAAAACGGCTGCCCTTCTTCCTGTACCTTATGAGCTTTTCCCTTCCGCAAAGCCCGAATCGCCGGATTGTGAACTAACCGACTCAAAGCATTATCTACAGCCAAATTAGCCTGGGAAGCAATCAAAGTTTTGCCGCCCTGACGAGCAATTTGATAGCAAATCTCCGCAATCACGGTCGTTTTCCCCGTTCCCGGCGGCCCTTGAATTAGAATCAAATCCCGCGCCGAAAGCACGGTTTCTACCGCCGCAAGTTGGTCGTCATTCGCATTGGGATTTAATAAATTTTCCCTATCCAATTTAATCAATTTTTCCGGGCTTCTCGCCTGAGAAGAATCGAATAAAAACTC
>JAUBOH010000017.1:0-24393 GCA_036700145.1 Microcoleus occultus BM001215366 | reverse complement strand
TCGGAAAGGTACGCAAAATTGACGCGCTTCGGCGATGCGTTTTTCAACATTTAAAAAAGTGTGCCAAACCTTTAGCTGTTCGGTAGTCGGTATGTGTCTGTCATCCCAGAATGGCATTTGTTGGACGCGGGCGATCGACTTTGCAGGAATTGGCGATCGACTTTTAGCCAAAAGCCGCAACTGAATCGGCAAAGAATACCCATCTTTTCTCCCTCTCGGAACCGCCACCAAACCAGCATCCAGCAGTTTCAATCCACCGATACCATCTTCACAGCGTACAGTAGCTAGTAAGCGCAAAGTGCGATCGGCTTTTTGCAGCAATTGAGGTAATTGAAAACCGTCTTCATCCGTAGCAAGAATCAACTCCCAGATTTCCTCTTCCGAAAATCTCTCATTTACCTTTTGGCGACGCACATAAAAAAGATTGTGAGATTCGCCGGCTATTTCCGACATCAGAATTTCCGCACGATCTCTGCATTCCCAATCGCAATATTTCGCTAAAGCCGCTTCCCCTTCTATATCGCGAATAAACTTACTAATTGTGCGATCGCCGCTAAACTTATATCCCCAATCTTCTGCTACTAAAGATGGCATATTTTGATTTCTGATTTTTGATTGGAGATTTTAGATTGGATTTAAGATTAGCATATATGCTCGTAGGGTGTGCACCGCGCACCAGAAGACTTGGCGGTTAGAAACCGCGTCTATACAGACACTCACGCGCCTCCGCGGGTTGAAGACGAAGACCGGGCGATAAAAATCATGTTATCTTCTTAAGTCTGCGGAGGCAGACATCGTTTGTATAGACGCGGTTTCAACCGCCGTCTGCATCTGCACTATAAAACTAAAAGGGCGAATGATGGGAATTGAACCCACGAATGGTGGTACCACAAACCACTGCCTTAACCACTTGGCTACACTCGCCATAACATTTTTAACTATAGCATCACATATTAGTACAAGTCTAGGGGTAAAGCAAAAATATTTTTGAATATCTCTGAGCATCCCAAAATTAGATAGATACAAATAGCCTCAGACTCCAGATACAGTAAGACTTTCTTCTCAATTTTGCACAGAGGGCGATCCTCTCGCCCGGGCTGCGCTAACGACAAAAATTCCCGCCCCAACAGCCTGGAGTCCGAACTCAACAACTCTGACAGCATCCCGATTCAGCCCAGCACATTAAAATAGCCTTGTATCCCCCAACTGCATGAATTGTCATCAATCCTCCCTCTTCCTTCTTCCCTCTTCCTTCTTCCTTCGATCCCTTAGCGCCTTCGCGGTTCGTTAAAAAAAAATCTAAGTAAAATCCCTATGAGTTACTGTCTCAACCCAGAATGTCAAAAACCCGAAAACTCCGACACCGCAGAACATTGCTTAAACTGCGGATTTAACCTATTACTCAGACAGAGATATCGCCCGATTGAAATCTTAGGTAAAGGCGGATTTGGCACAACTTTCCTCGCACTCGATGAAGACATCCCATCTCAACCCCGCTGTGCAGTCAAGCAATTTCATTTTTACGATCGCGATCCCGAAATTTTCAAGAAAGCCCTGGCATTATTTCATCAAGAAGCAGTCCGTTTAGACGAACTCGGAAAACACCCGCAAATTCCCAACTTATTAGCCTGCTTTGAACAAGAAAACCAGATTTATTTAGTTCAAGAGTTTATAGAAGGCCCGACACTCAAACAAGAATTAGACGAAGGTATATATGATGAAGCTCAAATTTGGCAACTGCTGCAAGACTTATTGCCCGTGCTGCAATTCATCCACGATAAGCGCGTCATTCACCGCGACATCAAACCAGAAAATATTATCCGCCGCCAGTCGGACACCAAACCCGTATTGATCGATTTCGGCATTGCCAAACTGATGACTGAGACAGCGATACTCCGTCCAGCAACGCTCATCGGCAGTCAAGATTATGTAGCACCCGAACAAATGCGCGGCAAAGTATTTCCAGCTAGCGACCTTTACAGTTTTGGTGTTACTTGCATTCGCCTGATGACCCAAGTTCCTCCCTTGGATATGTACGACTATAACAACGAACGTTGGTGGTGGCGCAATTTTCTCCCCAAAGGTACGAGTATTAGCGACGAGTTAGGTGAAATTTTAGATAAATTGCTGCAAACTCATCTCAATCAGCGGTACGGTTTTGCTGGGGAAGTTTTGCAAGATATCGATGCAGCTTTGGATAGGCGCCCGCAAAATTTGCTTTTTTCCAAAATGCCGATCGCCCCTACTCTCACTAATAGCGACAATCCAGCCGATTTTAACGCGCCACCAACTCCCGATCCTCCCATTTTACCGACAAATGCTGCTGCCAATTCCCCAGAAACTTTTTCCTTATCTGTTACTTCTACTTTCGATTTGAGTCTGATTTCTGAACGCGGAGTTAATTATACCAAACTACGGGACTTTTTGTCAAACAAAAAGTTGAAAGAAGCCGATCGCGAAACTTGGACTGTGATGTGTCAGTCTCTCTCGCTGGAAGCAGGAACTTTGCTAGAAATCAGCCAAATTAATCAGCTACCGTGCGAAGATTTGCAAATAGTCGATCGCCTTTGGGTGCAACACAGTCAAGGTCGGTTTGGCTTCAGCGTCCAAAAGCAAATCTACGAAAGCGTCAAGGGAGATTACATCCGATTTTGCGATCGGGTAAACTGGCCGACATACAACTCTGCGACTGCTTCAGGACAAGTTAAATATACTCAAAAAGCACCAATCGGACACCTCCCCTCTCGCAGTTGGGTTGGCGGCATTCAGTGGCTGCGCCACCTCGATGCCCTGTCAGCAAAACTAACCGAGTGCGACAATAATCCTGCTGCTAAATCGTAATCCTATCTAGCAATTAAATAAGTAAAATTTCATATTTAAACTCTATCTAAAAGCAGATAAACCTGTCCTGCTAGATGTATCCAGCGACCGAGGTTTAGTGCGATCGCTTGTAGCACAATAGATTCTGAAGCGTGAACACTGCTACAAGTCTGCCAAAGAATTAAAGAGAGGTATCGATCGATGTTTTTTCACAAAAAGCAACTAATGTCTCCGGTGACAGTAGACGAAGCCAACCCACGTTTTGCCCAATTGCTGCTAGAACAGTTTGGCGGAGCCACTGGAGAACTAACAGCAGCTCTGCAATACTGGGTGCAGTCCTTTCACTGTGAAAATGCAGAGATTAAGGATATGCTCCAAGATATTGCGATCGAAGAATTCGGCCACTTAGAAATGGTTGGCAAACTAATTGAATCTCACACCAAAAACGTTGACCAAACAGAAGCTTACAAAAGCACTTTGTTTGCAGTTCGTGGCGTAGGCCCGCACTTATTGGACAGCGAAGGTCAAGCTTGGACTGGTGCTTATGTCAACGAAGGCGGCGATGTAGTGCGCGATTTGCGCGCAAATATCGGTGCAGAAGCAGGAGCTCGCCAAACCTACGAAGCATTGATTAAGCTAGCGCCGGATGCCGGAACTAAAAAGACGCTGCATTTCTTGCTGACTCGGGAAATTTCCCACACTCAAATGTTCATGAATGCTCTGCAATCTATGGGCAAACTTACCGATCCCATGTTCGGAAATATTCCCCCAGATTCAACAGTGGATCTTTTCTTCAACTTGTCTAGTGATGGCAAAGACCAGCCAAATGCTTTGAACTCTGAACCTACTTTCAAGTACGTCGCCGATCCGACTCCTCAAGGTTAATCAGAATATTCGGCAACTTATATCCCCGACTTCTTAGAGAAGTCGGGGATTTCGGCGTTCTGTTTTTTTTGAGGAATTTCGGCTCCCAGATGTTAGAATTATTCAACATCCCGATCGAACATTAACATCAAATCCCTATTGAAATTGCGATCGACTTACTTATTAGTTTCTCACGGCAGCCGCGACCCCAGACCCCAACTAGCTTTGGAAAACCTCGGTCAACTGCTGTCTCAAAATCTGGCTGACTCATCGGTGACAGTCGCAACCGCTACCCTAGAACTCGGCCCCGCGCCGCTGCACGAACAAATTTGCAGTTTTGGCGATCGTACCCTGTCACTGGGACTGACACAATTGCAAATCCTGCCCGTATTTTTATTACCGGGAGTTCACGTCGCCGAAGACATACCCGCCGAGGTGGAAATTGCCCAAAAAACTTTTGGTGACAAGCTAAAAATAGAATTGCGCCCGCATTTAGGTTCCCAGGAAGCAGGCTTAACAAAATTGGTAAAAAGTCAGATGCAAGAGGTGGCTTTTGTGCCCAATTTGCTGTTACCAAAATGGATTTTACTATCTCACGGCAGCCGCCGCCCGTCCGGTAACTCAACAGTTGAGGAAATTGCCAGCAAACTCGGTGCGCTGACAGCTTATTGGTCGGTAAAGCCGAGTTTGGAATCACAAATTGAGAGTTTGGTTCGCGGTGGACAGCAACAAATAGGAATTGTGCCATACTTCTTATTTAATGGAGGAATTACAGATGCGATCGCCAAAAATGTCGCACAGCTAAATCAGCAATTTCCCGAGGCGGAAATTCATCTGGCAAATCCTCTAGGCGCAAGTGTAGAATTAGCAGGCTTAATCGCGGATTTAATTCAAAAATGAACCGCAGAGGCAAAGAAGGCGTAAAGGAAGCAAGAAAAATGTCTTTAGGCAAAGTGTATTTAGTAGGTGCGGGGCCCGGAGATCCAGGTTTGATGACCTTGAAGGGAAAAGCTCTTTTAGAGTGTGCGGATGTCGTGATTTACGACGCTTTAGTCAGCCCTCAAATTTTGGCAGCAATCAACCCCGAAGCAGAACGAATTGATGCCGGAAAACGCAAAGGCCGTCACTCGTTAATACAAGACGAAACTACTCAGTTAATGATCGAAAAAGCTGGAAATAATGCGATCGTAGTTCGTCTCAAAGGCGGCGATCCGTTTATCTTCGGGCGCGGCGGCGAAGAAATGGAAGAGTTGGTAAAAGCCGGAGTTTCGGTAGAAGTCGTCCCCGGTGTAACTTCTGGGATTGCGGCCCCTGCTTATGCGGGAATTCCTTTAACGCACCGATCGTACAGTTCCTCAGTCACCTTTGTGACCGGTCACGAATCAGCCGGAAAATACCGACCCGAAGTAAATTGGCAGGCGATCGCCCGCGGCTCCGAAACCATTGTAGTATACATGGGAATCCACAATTTGCCTTACATTATCGGTCAGTTGACAGCAGCCGAATTGAGTGCAGAAACCCCCATAGCCTTAGTGCGCTGGGGAACGCGGCCGGAACAAGAAGAATTGATCGGGACTTTGGGTACAATTGTAGAGCAAGTTGAGACGACTGGATTTGCAGCACCTGCGATCGCCGTCATCGGAAATGTCGTCAATTTGCACTCGATATTGTCTGGCTGTAGGCCAGTTTCCCTGACTGTAAAATAAGCGCAGAGATTGCCCCTAAATCCTCGTAGGGTGCTATAAAGTCGCGCACCTTATATCAAATCCGGTGGCATCGGAATTAATATTACCCACAGTCAGGACACGGCAGTGCCGTTTCCCTACAATTAATCGGGCGATACTTACATTTCTCGCGAGCGATTATTTTGGGGTAGGGAAACGGCATTGCCGTGTCCTCCGTTGCTATCTGCGATGCAACCGGAAACGATATGCCAAAAGCCAACTGCCAAAGGCAAACTGTCAACTGACTAATCACTTAACGCGCCACTTGCCGCATATACTCCCCCCACAACTGAGCAGCATTTGCACTACCTCCCCCAGTCGGAGAATTATCATCATTTCCCAACCAAACTCCTGTCACGAGTTGTTGACTCGGAATATAACCGACAAACCACAAATCTCTATTATCATTAGTCGTGCCAGTTTTCCCAGCTTCTCCCAACCCCAAAGCAGCACTGCTTCCCGTACCTCCCCGCACCACACCTTGCAGCATATCAGTCATCGTATCGGCTACACCTTCAGAAACTAACTGCCGATTGGCAATGCCATCTTGTTGATAGTCATAAATCACCCGGCAACTGTTAAAATCATTTCGATCTTTGCAATCGCTGCTGTCAATAATTCGCTTGATGACGTGGGGGCGATTGCCCAAACCCCGGTTAGCCAAAACCCCGAACGCACCCGTTAATTGCAATACGTTAACTTCACTTTCACCTAAAACCAAACCAGGGGACGAATTCAGTGGAGATGTAATCCCCAAACGTCTGGCCATTCCCACTACATTGTCTAAACCGACATCTTGTGCCACTCTCAAAGCAATTGCATTTTCCGACTGTGCTAAACCCCGATACATATCAGCACTGCCGCTGGTTCTTTCGCAGCCGTTGTAACTTTGTCCGCCCCAAGAAAGCGGCTCGCAAGAATAAATTTTGCTAGGCGGTATACCGCGTTCTAGGGCTGCTGCATAGGTGAAAATCTTAAATGTAGAACCGGGCTGTCTCAAAGCTTGGGTAGCCCGATTAAACTGACTTTGCAAATAATCTACGCCCCCAACTAAAGCTAAGACTTCCCCGGTTTTAGTATTGAGAGTTACGACTGCTCCTTGAGAAAAGCCAGCGCTCGCTCCGGCATTTTCTACAGCATTTTTCAGGGAAGCTTCAGCCACCTTTTGCAACCCGGGATTCAAACCTGTTTCTACAATAAAATTGCCTTCTCGGGCTAACTGCTCCCCCAGCAAAAACTCCAATTCATCAAATACATAACTGTAGAAATAAGGAGCGATCGTACTTTGGAGAAATTGGCGAGCTTTGGGATTGATCTCAATTCGCGATCGCCGCGCGCGATCGGCTTCTTCCTGAGAAATCGTCCCCATCGCCCGCATCCGTTCGATCACCCGATCGCGATACTGCACCGCCAACTTATAATTTTGAATCGGATTAAAACTGTTTGGCGCAGGCAAAATGCCCGCCAAAGTCGCCGCCTCCGACAAACTCAAATCCTTCGCCGACTTGCCAAAATAAAACCGAGCCGCATCCTCAAAACCGTAAAGGTCAATTCCCAAAAACACGCGATTTAAATATGTCAGCAACAGCTCGTCTTTGCTGTAATAATTCTCCAGTTTCAAAGCAACTACGGCTTCCCGCAACTTGCGTCCCGCCGAATCTTGAGTTCCGACATAATCTCGAAACAAACTCCTCGCCAACTGCTGCGTCAGAGTGCTGCCGCCTTCGCGAATTCCGCCCCCGCGAACATTCGTCAACAGCGCCCGCAAAACCCCAAGCGGATCTACCCCCAAATGCCAATTGTAGCGGCTGTCTTCCGAAGCAAGTACCGCCTTGGATAAATAAGGCGAAAAATCCTGCAATCGCTTTAATTCTAAGTGAGCGTTATTCTGAGGAGGACGCAGGGGAGTTTGTCCGTCGCGGGCGTAAACAATCACGGGGCCGTTGATACTTCTCGGTAGAGGCCGCACTTTAAACTTTGTCGATTCCATACCTACCAACACCGCAATCAAAGCGGTGATTCCGCTGACGCCGTAAAAGCTGTAACGCACAAGTTCCAAATACCAAGGCGGCGGATCTACGTACTGAACTCTGACAGCGGCGGCCAGTTCCGGCGGCCCTAAAGTGAACACGTCTCCGTGACGCAGGGACATACTTTTAATTCGCCTTTTGCCGCAGTAAATGCCGTTGGTAGAGTCTTCATCTTTGATCGCAAAAGGAGTTCGCCGCCGACTATCCCGCGACAGGGATAAGTGTACGTGACTGACGACAGGATTGCGAACCACAATATCAGAAGATTTGGACGATCGACCTAACAAATATCGATCGCCCAACAGCGGATAAACCTCAGCTTTTGCAGCGCCGGCGTCTTGTACCCAGAGTTCGGGTACTTTGGCATTCGGTTTCAGCGCTAGCTGGTTAAAATTAACCTTGGCAATAGTCTGGACTGCTTGGGTAATAGCACCCAAGACGGTTTGAGGTTTGCGGGGCGGCTGCGGTGGGGTCATATTTCGCTGTGCACTACGATCGAGCGATCGGCTTTTGGACTATTCTACTCGTAAGTTTTGGCTATTTTCATAATTGAGCCCACTAAGAGTGGGAGATTGTTGCGTCGGGCGATCGATTTTGGGGCTAGGTGCTTATGGTACACCTCAATCCGATTCAACATCAGCCTGCATCGGAAATATACTCGACAAATCCAGAGAAAATTCTGGAAAACCCATAATTCCTACTGTCTCATTCGGCAACACAATTCTTTTCAACCTGTAACCGAACCTACCTTGACTATCTTGATACGGATCGTTATAAATTTCCAGGCAATTATCAACTAAGTTAAATATCCAGTAATCCGAGATGCCATCTTCAGCATAAACCGATATTTTTTTCCCCCGATCGTAACTCAAAGTTTCATCAGCAATCTCAACTAGCAACAAAATATCCGCAGGTTCGGGCCCCGAAGACAAATAATCATCAGCTCGATTTCGAGCAACTACCGCATCCGGCTGAGGTTCGCTGTCATCCCTCAAAATAATCGGTTTTTGTCCCAGCACGATCGCGCGATCGCCCAAAAGTATAACTAGAGAATCAAGCAAATTAGCATAACAATCCGAGTGTAATGTTGTATTTTTTGGCAGCAATACAATTTCTCCTCGAATCAACTCTACCCGCTCGTGCGACTCAAAAAAACCCAATTCACCCAGCCGGTGATATTCAGCTATAATAAAGCGTTTTGCAGTAACAATAGTCATAGCTAAGCAAATAGTACATACCAATACCTCATGCTATTGTAGCAACAACAAATCCGGAGTAAGCCGAGATTAGATCGTCCGTACTGCAAAATCTCACCTATAAATGACTTACGCAAAAAGTAATTTGACGAACTACTTATCGCAGTAAGGTGCGCAATGCGCACCCTACATATAGAGGTTATGTGTAAGTTTTGAACCAAGTAACCGCCTTCGCAGTTGCCATAATTAAAACCCCCCTTTTTCAAGGGGGGTTAGAGGCATAAAATACGCCAGATTCTCCTTACATCGAAGAACCCAAACCGGCATAAGCACCGTAGAAGAAAAGACTCAAAATGCTCAGAGCACCGAGACCAGCGACAGTAGCTACCAGCCACAAAGGAATTTTGCCACCACTAGACATAGCCATCACCTCACTAATTCACAGCTAAACAAATTTGATCGAACTATCGAAAGCAAACTGGGGCACCAGTTAGTTAAAGAAATAACTGGAAAACAAAATACCCAGGGTAAAAATCAGCAACAGACCCAAATAAAGAGAAGTCCGGTTTAACTCAACAGGCTGCTCGTTGGGATTAGGAACGCGCTCGGGCATTGTAAACTCCTATCGTTGAATAAATTGCATTGCTGCGATCGCGCCCAAAAAGAAAATTGTTGGGACACCTAAAGTATGAACGGCCAACCAACGCACCGTAAAAATCGGATACGAAATTGGCTCGTTGTTTGGGGTTCTGCTCGTCATTTTTCCAGATCCTTGTTAAACTACTTGGCGTTAATGAACTGATCTACTTGTTTCTTAGCTTCAAAGCGATCCGAGATAATCGGCACTTCTTCCCGCTGCGGTGTGAAATACTGGTTGGGGCGAGGAGTTCCGAAAGCATCGTAAGCCAAACCCGTTTGCACAAACAGCCATCCAGCAACAAACAAAGCTGGAATGGTGATGCTGTGAATTACCCAATAACGGATACTTGTAATAATGTCCCCAAACGGACGTTCTCCAGTTGTACCAGCCATTTAGAATCCTCCTTTCAACAACAAATCGACAGACAATCTCTATTACTATTCTACTATCAAGCAGCTTGCGCTGAACCTTGATATTTAAGTAGAGTGCCGCTCGCGCCGATCACAAATCCGCGATCGGGGCCCATAAAGACAATCCTGTAAAAATTAGCAGGAACATCCTCAACTTCGCGGTCTTTTTGCCAAGTTTTCCCGCCGTCCAAGCTGCACAGCAAATTGCCGCCGCCACCGGCTACCCAAACTTCATTGTCAGTCCGGTAAGCCATGTCCAGCAAACCCCAACTCGCCTTGCGATCGGGAAAAAACGGTTTTCCCCAGCCTTCAGCCTCAGACGCATCACTAAACTGAATCTGACCGCCGCGGGCGATCATCCACAAACGTCCGTCCTTGGTAAAGCCCATATTTTGCAGGCGGCGGGAACTGTTGCGGTTGTGAGGTTCCCAAGCATCCAGTCCCGGTTTCCAGACAGAATAGAAATTTCCCTTCGAGGAAACTGCAACATACTGTCCATCTTCAGAACGGTTGATATTGCGAACGACTCCAAAGGAATCTTGCACAATCGCTTTCCAATTCTTACCAGCGTCAGTAGTCCGGTAAATTGCGCCCACATCGGTCGTCATGTCGGCGGAATTTGGGCCCAAAGCTGCGATCGTACTGGGAGAACCCGGTAACTGAGAGCTCAAAGCAATCCGCGTCCAAGACTTGCCTTCATCTTCTGTATGGAGCAAAACAGAAGGCTGGCCGACAATCCAGCCTTCGGAACCCGAAAAACTCACCGATGCAAAACGCGACCTGGTATCGTCGATATCCAGGGCGATCGGCTTCCAATTCGTACCACCGTCTTCGGTTTCAAACAAAGTCGCCTCAGAACCCACCACCCAGCCGTGCTGAGAATTGCCCGTAAAGGCAATATCCTGTAAATTAGCTTCCGTGGGCAAGGAAATCACCTGCCAGGGGTTGTAACTCACAGAACTGATCGTGCTGCAACTCGTACAGATGAGCGCAGCCGCCAATAACATTACAATTCGTTGCCAAAATCTCACAATCGTCTCACTGCAAACCATACATACTAAGTAAAAACAAGAAACCAACGACCAAGCCGCCAAAAATCAGCAAACTTTTTTGACCTTCGGTCATGCCGTTGACACCGACACCGTAGCGCTGATTTGCCTTAAATCCCGATACCCCTTCCATCTGACCGAGATTTTGAAACATTGACTTGCGCGCCGCACAAACGGGACATACCCAAGTCATCGGCAAATCTTCAAAAGCTGTGCCCGGGGCAATGTCAATTTTAGGATTGCCCTTTTTCGGATCGTAGACGTAGCCGCAGGCGCGGCACTCGTGCCGATCGAGGGTTTTAGTCTCAGTGGCCGGATCGCTCATAAATCCAAAATTATGGGTCAGCTAACCGTGAAGTACCTCAGCTAAACTTCGCAGCAGTTGGGGCTTCCAACTAAAACTCAGGTTAGGACGGTCTTATTCGTCTTCGAGGTTTCCCGTATCAACCGCCGATGCCACCGCACACCACAAGGATGTTCGACACAAAGCGTCGATGATGGTCTTACAAGCGTTTCCACAGGCAGCCGCCCGTCTTCGACAGGCAGTTACAAGATTAAAATATACATTAAAAATTATTGCAGAATATGGACGATTTATCTCAACCAAGTCGTAATTTCAGTCACAAAAAATCTATATAATACGTAAAGACAAGTTACAGAACCCTTTCACAGAGGCAGTAATTATTCACTGTGTTTGCACTTAGCGGCTACGAGTATTTTTTAGGTTTTCTGTTAATTTCCAGCCTAGTCCCTATCCTCGCCCTCACGGCGTCTAAGGTGCTGCGGCCCAAAAGTCGTCCCTACGACCGACGGACTACCTACGAATCTGGTGTTGAGCCGATCGGCGGAGCCTGGATTCAATTCAACATCCGGTATTATATGTTCGCCCTGGTCTTCGTCATCTTCGACGTAGAGACAGTCTTCCTCTATCCTTGGGCGGTTGCTTTCAGCCAGCTAGGACTGTTGGCTTTTATCGAAGCCTTGTTTTTTATCACGATCCTCGTTATAGCTCTTGTATATGCTTGGCGCAAAGGAGCCTTGGAATGGTCTTAACTTCTGACAACTCACAAAAATCGCTAATTGTCAACCCAGTCGATCGCCCTGAAGTCACGTCTCAACTCTCAGAGAACATCATCCTCACAACAGTGGATGACTTGTACAACTGGGCGAGGCTTTCGAGCCTGTGGCCGCTGCTTTACGGTACGGCTTGCTGCTTCATAGAATTTGCAGCTTTGATCGGATCGCGCTTTGACTTTGATCGATTTGGCTTAGTACCTCGATCGAGCCCTCGACAAGCCGACTTGCTGATCACCGCCGGCACGATCACCATGAAGTACGCCCCCATCTTGGTGCGGCTGTACGAACAAATGCCCGAGCCCAAATACGTGATCGCGATGGGCGCGTGCACGATCACCGGCGGAATGTTCAGCGTAGACTCCCCCACAGCAGTCAGAGGCGTTGACAAACTAATCCCCGTAGATGTGTACATACCTGGCTGTCCCCCGCGTCCAGAAGCGATTATTGACGCAATTATCAAACTGCGGAAAAAAATCGCCAACGATTCTATGCAAGAACGCGGCAACTTGCAGCCTACCCACCGCTACTACACCAGACCCCACAAAATGAAAGTAGTAGACGACATTTTGGACGGCAAATATTTGTCAATTCCCGGCCGGATTGCGCCGCCGAAGGAATTGACGGAAGCGATGGGAATGCCCGTACCACCGGCCCTGCTTGCATCACAAAAACAGGAGGTAAACCGTGGCTGATCAAGAATCTGCGATCGTTGAAGCAGGTAAAGTTTCCCAGTGGTTGACTCAGAATGGCTTCGATCACGAGGCTTTAGCGGCCGATAATTTGGGCGTGGAGATATTAAAGGTCGATCGCGACTTCTTAATTCCGATGTCAACAGCACTGTACGCCTACGGGTTCAATTATATGCAGTGCCAGTGCGCCTACGACCAAGGCCCTGGAGAAGATTTAGTCAGCGTCTACCACTTGGCTAAATTGACAGACAACGCTTCGCACCCCGAAGAAGTCCGCGTCAAAGTATTTATTCCCCGCGAAGATCCCAGAGTGCCATCAGTCTACTGGATTTGGAAAGCAGTTGATTTCCAAGAGCGGGAATCCTACGATATGTACGGCATTGTCTACGAAGGACATCCGAATTTGAAACGGATTTTGATGAACGAAGATTGGGTAGGCTGGCCGCTGCGGAAAGATTACATTTCCCCTGATTTCTACGAATTGCAAGACGCTTATTAATAGAGTTTTGCGAGGGCGGGTTTAGAGCATAAAGTTTGACCTTTGGGGTTAAGTTTTATGTGAAACTCGCCCTCTATTTTTTGGCTAATTTTGATTTTTGAACCGCAGATGCATGCAGATTAACGCAGATAAGTACAAATAAGATTAAGGAAAGTAAGTAGTTCCTATAGATTCATAAGTTATGTTAGGAAAATTTTGCAACAACATCTTTCGTGGTTCGTGAGATAAGTTTTTAAATTTATCAGTCACTACAGTGTAAGCTGCACAAAAACCTGGCATACCAAGCAATTCAGCAGTAAGTCCTTGAAAATATTCCGGTGATAAATTAGTCAATCTTGAAATATCATCAAGCCACGCTGTAAAACTTTGTCCGTGAAGATGTACTTTTAAATCTAAATCTAATCTTATTTCTCTTTCAAGCAACCCAATTAAAAGTCTAATAATAATTGATTTCTGAGATGAAGGATACCACTTAGGAATCTCTATATAAGATTCTTTCATGAGGTTTAATAATATTATTTCCACAGACATTGCTTGTGCTTCAAGAAACAAAAACTCGTTGGGAGCCAATATGTTAGACCACTTTTTATCATAAGCTTGCATTTGCCAAATATGCACAGAATCGTGAATGATATGCCATACAAAGAACTGCGATGGTCTAAAAATTCCTGGATCGACTAAGGTGGGACAATCTAGGAAGCGCCAACACCGCCATACCTCTGAACTCCAGTCAGCAACTCTCAGTTTTGGAGAAGCATATAAAGTTTTGCGACTTGGTAAGTAGTCTTGGAGGTATTTATCAGCTACTTCCGTAAACCATTCATCATACGCCCTTGTGTACAACGAAGAAATTTGTAAACTCCAATCGCTTGGAATGGTATCTGATTCAACTTCCCTCTTCAAATTGTCATTTAGATTATTTTTATGGCAACCCAAAAACTCACAAATTTCTTCAACTCTAGAGGAGATCATATGATGAGAATTCATTGTTGTTTCAACATTATTCAAGTCGATACAACTAGCTACCTGTGGATTAAATCGAATGCTTGCTGCAATTTTGAGACAACGCTCAGACATCTCTTGCTGCTGACCGTAATTTAGCAGGAGATTAGCTGCTTTTTGAAGTTTGCGCGCTGCTGCTTCACCTCCAAATTCACCGCAAATTAAATAGAAAATTTCTAGAAAACCTTCAAGATTGTCAAACTGTTGATTTAGTAAAGAAGTGACTGCTTCATCATAGAAGGCTTTTGCTGTCCACGCTCCCTGACCAACTTTGGAATATTGTTCAATATACTTTTCCATTTTTTTAGGGTAGCTGTTTTTATCGGGAAATAAAAGTATTTGTCTTTAACTAATTCATACGAATTCTCAGAAGTAATCTGTTTGAATCTAAAAATGGCGATCGACCGTGTAGCATCCTGTGGTTATCTACAAAAATGGCTTCTCCATTATTAAGCAGCAAACTAGAGCAATATCGACTTCTGTGAATCAAATCATTAAAAACTTGAAGCTTTTCCGCAAAATCTTTTACATGACTGCGCTTAATTAATTCTAATCCAGTCTTCAAAGTGTCATATCTGTATCTAATCATGGGAATATCTGAAATCAAACTTGAATAAATATATTCCGTTTTATTTTGGGTTTGAAATATAGTTGGGACTGCGATCGGAAATTTGGTTTTACAAGCAAACTCGATCGTCTGTCTTCCCAAATAACTTTTTTTTAATTCATTGAAAACCAGGTTAAAATCCAGTAATAAAGTTTCTCCTCCTGCACACTCAGCTTGACGAAAAACAAGTAAAGCCATATATTTTTCAGGCAACTTCCTGTATTGAGAATCAGTGTGTAATGGAGCAGCTTTGCTATGTTCGGAAAAAGTTGCGATCGGAGAGATTGATAATTTAGGCTTGATTTCCCATACAAAATCAGATTGACCGAGATTGTGAGGCACTAGAGTACCAATATGAGAGGAAAGCTTTGTAAAAAAGAGCTTTGCAGAACTCAAATCGTAAGACTCGGATTCTAATCCCTGCAAAATTATAAAACCGTGCCTATCGACATATTTTCTTATCCATCTACCCACTGTCCCAATAGAACCGAACCTTTTAAGCAAATACTTATACTCAAATTTATGCTTTTCAGCAGACAACATATTACAGCATTCTAGATTAAATTTAGTCAAGTTTTATTGTTAACCATGCTGTACCAATTGAAAAGCGGAAAAAGACGGATTTTATTTAATTTTTGTAAACGACGGAAAAAGAATGAAAAAGACGGATAAAGTCGGCTATAATAACTGATGTCCTCCCACATCCCGAATAATGCAGGTGCGCGAAGTATTGCAATTTGTGGACAAAGTTGTCTACGCCAAGACAGGTCAACATCTCAATGACTTGCAGCGCGGAATTATCGAAGGAACTTTGAAGCGTCAAAAGTATCCCGATATTGCAGAAAATTGCGGTTGTTCAGCGGGTCACGCTAAGGATGTCGGTTATGAGCTTTTACAAATGTTATCTGATGTCTTGGATGAACCAGTAGATAAAAAAAATCTTAAATCTGTCCTAGAGCGCCAAGGTAATCTGACTATTTCTTTTGGCGATAGAAGTAAAAGTATTAGAAGTATCAATAGTAATATAATTGGCTGCCTAAACGTTAGTTCTGAGCAAGCAGTTGCTACCGGAAACGAAAGTCAGCCTCAAACTTCTGACTTTCAGCGCGTTAAGAGTAAAGCTAGGATTGAAGCTGTTGGTAAATTACGGCAGTTTGGATTGAGCGACGAACAAATTGCAGAGGTGCTAGAACTACCTTTGGATGTGGTTCAGCGGGTGAATTTGCAGGAGTAAATCTGGTGGAGTAATAAAGTTATATGCAAACTTGATGAGTTCCAACGATCGCAAAACAAAACTAGAATACGGCGATTTTCAGACACCGCCGGCATTAGCCGAGATGGTGTGCCGAAAATTAATAGAACTTAATGTCAATCCAAACACCATCGTTGAGCCGACTTGCGGTGTCGGTAATTTTATTCAAGCTGCTGCACGTTCGTTTCCATCCGCCGCCAAGATTATCGGGGTTGATATAAATCAAAATTACTTAACAGAAATAAGACTAAATAAGCAATTATTTCAGGATGATATATGTGATATTTTCCACGGAGATTTCTTTCAGTTTGATTGGGAATCGTTAGTTAATCAATACACAGATAGACTGCTTGTACTCGGTAACTTTCCTTGGGTGACAAACTCGCAACAAGGAACTATTCGCAGCGAAAATTTACCTAAAAAAAACAACTTTCAAAATCACATCGGCTTAGATGCTCTCACAGGTAAGAGTAACTTCGATATCTCAGAATGGATGCTGATTCAGGCTGTGCAATGGCTGCAAAAGCGCGATGCTTATCTCGCGATGCTTTGCAAGACTTCGACTGCTAGAAAGTTATTGAATTACCTTCACTCTCAAAAACTGCATCTCGCTGACTGTGCGACTTACAAAATAGATGCAAAAAAATATTTTGATGCAAATGTTGATGCTTGTTTGTTATTCTGCAAATTTGATGCTCATTCGCAAAACTACTTCTGTGATGTATTTAGCAGTTTAGAAAGTTCAGACTGTCACCGAATTGGATATCACAATAATCTCCTGGTTAAGGATATAGATGCTTTTAGTAAAGTGAGCGATCTATATGCGGTGGATTCAGGGACAAAATGGCGATCGGGTGTAAAGCATGACTGTGCGAATGTGATGGAGTTTCGGAAAATTGACAATTATTTTGTAAATACATTGGGAGAAGTTGCCGATATTGAGGAAACTTATCTGTTTCCGCTGATCAAAGGATCTGGGGTTGCTCAAAATCGAATTAATGCTACCGATCGCTATATGCTAATTACTCAAAAATTTATCGGGGAATCAACGGAAAACATCCAAAAAATAGCCCCTAAAACGGGGCGATATCTAGAGAAGTGCGGGCAATATCTAGATAATCGGAAAAGCAAAATTTATCAAAACAACCCTCGATTTTCGATTTTTGGAGTAGGCGATTATACCTTCAAACCTTGGAAAATTGCGATCGGCGGGCTTTACAAAAAATTGGAGTTTAGGTTGATCGGTGAAATAGCTAATAAACCTGTAATTTTTGATGATACTGTTTACTTCCTCAGTTTTGACGATGAGGGAGTTACACGTCAAACTTTTGAGCTGTTGAATTCATCGGCTGCAATTAAGTTTTATTCGTCGATTTTATTCTGGGATGAAAAGCGTCCGATCAAATCCAGTGTCTTAAATTGTTTGAATCTAGCACTGCTGCATAGCAAGTCTAATGTAGTGCTTGGAGGTAATAAGAGTGGTAAATAATACAATTAAATTACTCGATGTTGTTGGCTTGACTGTTGATATTCCTGAATACAACCTGTGGCGCGGACAAGTTGGGACTGTGGTTGAACTGTTGGCTGATGGTGCAGCGTTTGAGGTGGAATTTAGCGATCGCAACGGACGCACTTATGAATCTGTCGGGCTGCATCCAGAGCAAATCATGGCTGCGATCGCGATTAGAGAAACAAACTAATATCAACTTGGAAAAAATCGGCTAATTTCCTGGCTTTATCTATTTCAATGGCCCTTCCACTAACAAAAACTTTCTCAACCTCTGTTTCCGTGCCCAAAACTGGAATCAAATCGGATTTGTCCAAATCTCTCGCATCCATTAAATGTCGCAACATTGAGGCAGAGTCGCCTTTTGGAATTGGATAATTTTCCGCTTCAAATTTTTCAATGAGCGTTATCAAAAGCTCCAAAAATAGCTCTTCCTCCAGCGATCGCATAGGGCTATGTTCTAGTTCGCAAGCGAGAGCGATCGCGGCATCGTTTTCTGCGCCCGTTGCGATCGGTTTGGGTTGATACCGAACCAGTAAATCTGTATAAGATTTTGCATCAAAAGTACGGATCATTTTTCCACTCATCCTTATCATATTCAGCGTGAGTCAGAACATATTTGATGTAGATTCTTTGAGAAGCGTAAACCAGATCGACAATTAGCCGATATCGATTGCCCTTAATATTAAATACGGTAAAATTTCCGACTGACTCAGTTTTTGGATAAATCTGCTGAACATCTATCAGGTTCTGCCATTGGGCTTTAGTTGACACTCTATACCAGTCATAAAGTGCATCACAGGAATCGGCATGGCTTTCACAGAAATCTCGCAGGATTTTTCGGCTGATAACACGCATTACACCCTTGTTTTCCAAACTACACCAGACTTGGCTCTGGACTTACGCTCTGGTCATATTATAAACTCTTTTGAAAAACTTGCCCTTCCCAACAAAACAGCCGATCGCTCTTTTGTGTGCAAGGGCTAGATCGCTTTTTTGCGTAACTCCTAACTTCATTCCAACCGAATTAATTTGACCAACAAGCTCATGATTTCTCCTTGTTCCGGTGTAATGATGATGCGATCGTCCGGAATCGCGATCGCGTGAGTCCAACGAGCAACCTCCGCATACCGCGCTGCGTGTAGTTGGTAGATGGTGCGGCGTACTCCCAACGGTGAACCGATGATGATGTGACGGACTGCTTCGCGACGATCGCCCTCAAAGGTTTGGTTGGTTAAAACATTGGGCGATGTTTGGTTCGATGATGAATCTTGCAACATAGCTTTGATGAATAATTTTGGATAGGTTTGATGCTTTGTCACGGTAAAACCGCGTACAATAACAAATTGAAGAAAAGACAACAATTCCCCTACAGCACAAGTGGCTTAGCTGGTGCTGTCTAATCTTTATCGACTGACCGTAAATCAAATAACGGTATACGTCAATTTATTTAATAAAAGCGTACATTATTTAACATAAAGTAACGAATAGCCTATGGAAGTCTCAGAAAGAGCAGAGCGATCGCCCCTAATGCGACTGAGAGTTCAGCGGTTTTTGACTCAAAAGCAGTTAGCAGAAGCACTGGGCGTTACGGAAGCGACGGTAAGGAACTGGGAATCGGGGCGATCCGTACCCAAACTAACGCCTATTCAATACAAGAAATTGCTAGAAATTCTGCAAATTACCTCTGCTGAATTACCCGACCAATTTGGTTATTCCAATGATATTGATGGATAGATAAGTTGTAGCTTGGGATTTTTTAACCGCAGAGAACGCAGAGAACGCAGAGTCAGATAAGAGAGAAATTCATCATTTAGGCTGCTATTTCTGACCGAATACATAAAAAGTGGTGATATCGTTCCAAATTCCTTGTGCGGTTTGCAATGCTTCTATTTCTGCCTCAAACTCAGTCTTGGCTTGTGCTAATTGCTCGGTTGAAAGTGTTGATAACGGCGGCGGATATTGTCCGGGGGCGGGATGGGAATTTCCGGCCCACATTGCTTTTGCTTTTTCCAAGCTTATATAGCTGCCGTCTTGCTCAATCTTAATTTCTATTTCCTCAAACCCTGCTTTTTGTAGCAGGTTTCGGCATTTTTCAACAGTGCCTGTGGGTTGGCTCATATTGAAGGAAATGCCGTATTTTTCGGCTACTTGCTGCGTCACAACTCCGCCTACAAAAGCGGTATCGGCAAAGGCATGAATGCCGATGATTCCTCCTGGTTTGAGAAATGAGTGCCAGTGCGTGAGGGCTACGTGCAGATCCGACATCCAAATGAAGGCACAAGAGCAAAAAATGCGATCAAAAGTATTATCTTGCAAGTCGAGATTTTCGGCATCTCCTAGCAAAAATTCTGTATTGTTGAGATTTAATTCTAGAGCTTTGTTTCGAGCTACAGCAAGCATTCCAGGCGAAATATCTACGCCGATAACTCGGCCCTCTGAGCCTACAATTTGAGCGGCTGCGATCGCCACATGACCCGTTCCACTTGCAATGTCTAAAACCTGCTGTCCGCGACTAACTCGCCCGTATTCAACGAGACGCTGAGCAATCTGCAAATGCCAATCGCTATTGTCATAGGTTTGACTTCTGCGGGTGTACAAATCTGCGATTTCTTGCTTGTATTTGTCTAACTTAGGTTGATTGTTCATCTCTAATTATATAGCACTCACCTACTTAGCTTTAATAGTCCTGGACGCATAAATACCAACGAAACCGGGTTTTTGGCTGTTTCTGCGGGTGTAACGAAGTATTTCCCAAAAAAACCCGGTTTCTGACCACCCATGCCTCCAGGACTATTTAATCATTTCGCAAAGCTGCGATCGGATCTAAGCGAGCGGCATTCCGAGCCGGTAGCACCCCAGCCAATAACCCTACAGTAAAAGATAGCCCAAAACCCGCAGCGATCGACCATACTGAAATTACAAACGGAAAACTAAAGGCTGTCGAGGCCCCAAAGGCGATCGCAATTCCCAACCCAATACCCGCCGTACCCCCCACCGTCGAAACCAAAATTGATTCAGCCATAAATTGAATCAGAATAGCTGCATTAGTAGCACCTACCGCTTTGCGAATCCCGATTTCCTTAGTGCGCTCAACAACAGACACCAACATAATATTAGCAATCCCGATGCCGCCAACTACCAAAGAAATTCCGGCGATCGCTCCCACCATCACCGTAAACAAACCTACCACATTGCTAAAAGTATTAACAATATCAACTTGATTGATTACTCGAAAATCATCCGGTTGCGGCGGATAAATATTGTGGCGCAAACGCATGATATTTTCAACTTGAAATTGAGCATCAGCTAAATCCGATTCCCCGCTAGTTTGCAGCCAAAAACCAGAGATGGCAATTCCAGCCAAAGAATTTCTACCCACAATCCGAGCCGACATATTTTTCAGGGGAATATACACTCTATCGTCCTGATCTGTACCCCCTACCGACCCCTTCGGTTCCATCACTCCAATCACCTTGTAGCGCCCTCCCTGAATCCGAACATCCGCCGATAGGGCATTAGCACCGACTCCAAAAAGTTCATCTCGCACCTTAGAACCGAGGACAACTACTGGCTCAGCTGCATTCAATTCATCCTCATTAAAAAACCTTCCTGCTTGAGGTTGAATGTTCTTGACATCGGGATAATTTAAATCAGTTCCCAATATAGAAGTAGATGAATTTTGCCCACCATAAACAACTTGCACTTGGCGCTGCAAAAAAGCAGAAATCGCCTTGACTGCGGGAGCTTGTTTGCCGATCGCCCTAGCGTCATCCCATGTCACAGTAGAAGCAGAACCGCTACCCTGACTCACACCACCCGATCGCGAAGCACCCGATAAAACCAGCAACACATTTGTTCCCAAAGCCTTCAACTGTTCCTCAGTAGACTTTTGCACGCCCTGTCCCACCGAAGTAATCGCAATTACCGAAGATATCCCAATAATCACACCCAGCATAGTCAAACTGGTACGCAACTTATTATTCCACAGCGCCTCAGTCGCCATGAACACGATTTGAACATTTGAGATTTTGTTAATATTGGGCATAGGGCATAGGGCATAGGGCATAGGGCATAGTTTTTTTATTCCTTCTTCTTTCTGACTTCTTCTTTCCATCCGTTAAATCCCTTACAGAATCAGTTGCCGAACTTCTTTCTTCCTTCTTTCTCCTCCTTTGCGCCCTTCGCGCCTTCGCGGTTCAATAAAAAAATCAAAACCCTAACGCAAGCGCGTTCCGCCCCCCGGCTGCAAACCCGGAATTCCGCCCGACGATGGAGTTTGAGATTTAGGCCGCAAGCCGGGGGGAAAACTAATAAAAACTTTTTCATTTCCCTGCAAGCCCGATCGCACTTCCGTCTGATCATCAACCGTCATCCCAGTCTTAATCGGAACAAAAGCCGGCTTCCCACCTTCACCACCAGCCACAAACACCCCAGTTTCCTTTTGTTGGCGGACAATTGCCGCAGTCGGGACAACCAAAACATCCTTCAATTCACCCGCTTTAAACTCCACATTCACATTCATTCCTGATCGCAACATTTTCTTTTCATCATCAACAATCGAAGCTTTCACCTCAAAACTGGTAACATTTTGCTGGACGATCGACTGAGGCGAAATTTGAGTAACTTTGCCTGTAAAAGTCTTTCCCGTATAAGCATCGGCTTGAATAGACGCATTTAAGCCGAGGCGGATTTGAGCAATATTGCTTTCTGCGACATTGGCCACAACCTGATTTTTGGAAGCTAAGGACAAAATCGAAGAAGAAGTCGCCGAAGAAACCGCACTACCTGCTGTTGTCGGAGTCACAAAAGCGCCCGGATCTGCATATTTGCGAGTAACAATACCGCTGAAAGGAGCGCGAATTCTAGTATCATTAATCAGCGCTTGTACGGTTTGGAGACTACCTTTGGCGGAGAGAACTTGGGCGCGGGCGATCGCAATTTCTTCCGGGCGAGCACCAGCTTGAATTAGCGCCAAAGCTTGCTGTTTTTGCTCCACTGCGGCTTCGGAAGCGGCGATATCTTCCGATCGCGCCCCCGATCGCACTCCTGCCAAAACTTGCCGTTTTTGCTCGACTGCGGCTGCGGAAGCGGCGATATCTTCCGGGCGAGCACCGGCTTGAATTAGCGCCAAAGCTTGCTGTTTTTGCTCGACAGCGGCCCGCGCTGCTGCGATGTCTTCCGGGCGGGAACCAGCTTGCAGCAAGGCTACGGCTTGT
The DNA here is from genome assembly GCA_036700145.1 of Microcoleus occultus BM001215366. Taxonomy (GTDB): domain Bacteria; phylum Cyanobacteriota; class Cyanobacteriia; order Cyanobacteriales; family Microcoleaceae; genus Microcoleus. The sequence goes on along the minus strand of JAUBOH010000017.1, from coordinate 1,808 downwards.
TGGGCTTGCCTGACTTGAGTTTGAGATCGATCGCGCGCGGTGCGAGAAGTATTCACAACTTGCAGGGCGATCGCCCCATCTGCGTAGAGTTCCTGATTTCTTTGAAAGTCTTCTGATGCCTGATTTTTGGCGTATTCCGCATCCCTGAGTTTAGCTTGCGCTTGGGCGATATCTTCGGGGCGGTTGCCTTTGAGCAATTTTTGGAGAGTTGCTTGTTGTTCTGCTAATTGTGCCTTTGCTGCTGCAATATCCTGACTGCGATTACCGTTGAGCAATTTTTGGAGAGTTGCTTGCTGTTCAGTTACTTGTGCTTGGGCGGCGGCAATATCCTGGGTTCGATTACCGTTGAGCAATTTTTCGAGACTTGCTTGTTGTTCAGCCACTTGCGCCTTTGCTGCGGCAATATCTTCGACTCGATTACCGTTGAGTAATTTTTGCAAGTTGGCTTCGGCGGAGGCGAGTTGTCCGCGATTTTGGGTAAGTTGGCCTTGGAGGTTGGAGTCATCCATTTGAGCGAGAATCTGCCCTGTTTGAACAGTGTCTCCTTCCTTGACGAGCAAACTTTTGAGCACTCCTGAAGTTTTGGGGCTGACGTTAACGCTGCGTTCCGGTGCTATTGTCCCGTTTGCTGAAATTGCGATCGGCAAATTGACTCTTTCTACAGCAACAGTTTTTTCCTTGCGTCTGCTTTCGCGTTTCGATTTGACGGTAAGTTGGCTGTAAGCTGTGTAGCCTAATCCTGCAAGCAATCCGACGGCGAGGAGCCCGCTTAACCAAGGAGTTAGCCCTTTTTTAATCTGAAACTGCTTTAGGAAGTACATATAAATTAGACCGATCGGGCGTCTGCTTCATTTTGACCGATCGGGAACAGAAAAGGTTCAAGTTAAGAGATATGGGACTTACGCATGGGGGCGGGTTTCGAGGAGTCGGAGTGCAAATCCCTAGCTTAACATCTAAGTATAATTACACTTGCGATTAATTTTTTATGTGTTAAGCCATCAACCTCGCGCTTGACCGTCCGCAATATTACTTAATAATTTTCCCCATCTTCATCAAAACTTTAATTAAACAGGTGTTTATCAAGAAAAATTTACATAGATTCTCTGGAAAGACTGTTATGGTTGCTACAACCTTCAGAAATAGTTTCGGATGTAAGTCGCGAAATAAGGAAAATACTGTCTTTTTTTAGCCTTTATTGGGTGTATTATGCCAAATTTAAATACTCAAGTTTCTGGAAGTTCGATCGCCTTTATCGACAGTCAAGTACCAGATTATCAAAGTTTAGTAGCCGGGGTAACACCGGGTACGGAAGTAGTCGTTTTAGATGGGAATAAGGATGCGATCGACCAAATTACTCAAATTTTAGCTTGTCGTACCAATATAGACAGCATTCACATAGTTTCTCACGGTGCTCCGGGAAGTTTGCAATTGGGCGAAGGTAGTTTGAGTGCAGGTAATTTAGAAGCTTATTCCGAACAATTGCAGCAGTGGCGGAGCGCTTTCAGTCTGGGCGCGGACATTCTGATTTACGGTTGCAATGTCGCATCTGGGCCTCGCGCTTGTCCGAAATTCCGCCAGGGAATGAATTCCCTGTCTCAAAGCGAAAGTCGGTTGAAACCGACTGAAAACAACCTCATTAAACAGTCCTCTGAGCGAGGACTTTTTAATGAGACGGGGGTTTTAACCCCCGGCGGATCGGATGAATATGCGATAAATAATGAAGGGGCGATCGATAATGAACACACCATAAATACAGACGGTTTCGCCTTCATCCAGCGCATCGCCCAACTCACAAATACAAACGTTGC
>JAUBOH010000016.1:21211-35090 GCA_036700145.1 Microcoleus occultus BM001215366 | reverse complement strand
TTGCCAACTCCTGATTCATCTCCTGAAGTTCTATTTGTTTTTCAGCTAATTGTTTGTCTTGAAAATATCTGTATATTGCCTCAGTAACAGTTAATTTTAAATCATCCGATTGCCAAGGCTTAGGTATGTACCGGTACAATTTAGCATAGTTAATAGCATTGGCTACCGCCTCCAAATCAGCCTGCCCAGTCAGCATAATTTTGAGAGATTTCGGCGAAATGGCATGAACGCTCCTTAATAGCTCGTCTCCTTTCATATTCGGCATGATATGATCGGAAATAACCAAAGGAACTTCATACTGTTCTGCTAAAAGTTCTGACAGCAACTCTAAAGCTTCTTCGCCGCTTTGGGCCGTTTCAATTAAATATTTATCTTCAAAGGCTTTTAGCAGGTCTATTTCCAGACTATCGAGTATAGTCTGCTCATCATCCACACAAATAATGACTGGTTTTTTCATAATTTTGCAAGACCAGACTTAATCGCTTCAATTAATTCATGATTTTTCCAAGGTTTTTGTATAAAAGCATGGAGGTTAGCTTGAGTTTTTGTGCGTTCGATTGCTTCTGGGTCTGCTTGTCCCGTCAGCATCACTGTCACAATCTGCGGATATTTTTGATGAATTTTAATCAGCAACTCATCTCCTTTCATTCCGGGCATCAACCAATCAGAGACAATCACTAGAATGTTCACCTCATCTTCACATAGCTCTTCAATAATCTCCAGTGCTTCGGCAGCACTTTCAGCAAATTCGCAAAGATATTTACCGTTAAATGCCTGTTGCAGTTCAATTTCCAGACTTTCCAACACCGCTACTTCATCATCAACGCACAAAATTGCTGGTTTAGACATCGCTATCTTCCTCCTTTAGTCTGGCAGGGTGAACCGTTCAGCAGCACACCGTTTTCCAAATTCTACATTCCGCGCGCGTAGACTGCAAATTTTTAACCCCAGACTGAAGTCTGGGGCGATGCGGCTACTCAGTTAAATTAATCGGCACAGACACTGTAAATGCAGTTTTACCCGGCACCGACTCCACATCAATTTTACCCTGATGTTTTTCAATTATTTTTTTGACAATATCCAATCCTAACCCGCTGCCTTCTCCCGCAGGTTTGGTAGTAAAAAATGGCTCAAAAATTTTCGGCAAAATCTCCGGTGGAATCCCCTTACCGCTGTCAGTGATTTTTACTATGACGCTGGTATCTTGCTGCAGGGCATCAATCGTTAAAGTTCCTTGATTGTCCATCGCTTGTAAGGAATTGTGAATTAAATTTGTCCAAACTTGATTTAGTTCGTCGGGATAACACAGTACCGCCGGGAGTTGAGCTTGATAGGTTCTGACGATTTCCACACCCTGCTTGATCTGGTTCTGATAAAGAGTTAATACAGTTTCAATTCCCTCGGTAATATTCACCTGTAATTTTTCCCCATTTACATCGTAACGCGCATAGTTTTTGAGGGCAAAGACGACTTTTGCAGCGCGTTCTGTAGCGGTAGCGATGGTTCTGGCACTTCTGTGAATGCTAGCAAAATCGTAGGCGGTTTTTATAATATTTTCGCTGTCAGGATCTTTGAGCAACGGCAAGAAGTTTTGGAGGTTTCCTTGCAATCCGATATTGACTAAAATGCTAGCAAGGCTGTCAGCATTGTCAATCCCTTCCGACTCTAGTTGCTGTTTCAGCCCTTTTTTAAATTCCCGTTTTTCTCGCGTTGATATAGAGTAAGTTTGTTGGCTGGAACTGTACATCAAGCTCAAGAAATCGTGCTGGCGTTCCGCTGACAGTTCTTTGAAAAAAACAGGCAAACTTTCGAGATTGTTATCCAAAAAGCTGGTAATATTGCCAATAGACGATCGAATTGCTCCCAGCGGCGTATTAATTTCGTGAGCAATGCCCGCAATCAGTTGCCCTAATGCAGCCATTTTTTCCGATTGAACTAATTGATTCTGAGTTGCTTGCAGTTGGTCTAAAGTGACTGTCAGTTCATCGTTTTTTTGTTGGAGCTTTTTTTGCAATTGGCACATTGCTAAATGAGTTTCTACCCTAACTAGAACCTCTTCCACCTGAAAGGGTTTGGTAATATAATCTACCCCGCCCACAGCAAAGGCTTTGACCTTATCTAGTACGTCATTGATCGCGCTTATAAAAATCACCGGAATGTTGCGAGTGCGTTCGTCAGCTTTGATTTTTTCGCAAACTTCATACCCGTTCATTTCGGGCATCATAATATCCAGCAAAATCAAATCGGGAGGCATACCTTTTGCCGCCGAAAGCGCTAACTCGCCGCTAGGTACGGGGCGGACTTTATAGCCCTTCCCATTCAAAATCCCGGCTAGCAGCCGCAAATTAGCTGGGGTGTCGTCAACTACTAAAATATTACCGCGATCGGTGCTAGTCAGGTCGTTATTCATGTGATGTTGTTCGAGAAATTAACTTTAAAACTTTGTCGTACTCGAAATTTTCTATACATTTCGCGATCGCACTGGCCGTTACTGCATCCTTTAATCGGATTTGCTCGATCGCACTCTCAATTAAATCCATATCTACATTCAGGATCGCCAGCTTCAAATCAGCTACCAGCGAGTCTGGCAATTTAACGAAGTCAGCCGCAGTCATTTCGCGATCGCACTCTTTGATTGCCGATAAACGGGTTTGACCCGGATCTTCATAAATATAGCGCACTCCGATATGTTTGTGCATAGCATCGAAAATATCGGCTTCCCGGAAAGGTTTCCGCATAAAAGCATCGCAGCCCGCCGACAAAATAACTGCCCGTTCTTCCTCCAAAACGCTCGCAGTCAGCGCAATAATAGCAGTAGCTTGACCTTTAATAGTGCTTTTAATGTATTGCGTCGCTTCGTAGCCGTCCATCACGGGCATTCTCATGTCCATCCAAATCAAATGCGGTTCCCAACTGTCCCAAATCTCAATAGCTTTTTGACCGTTAGTCGCTTCTTTCAGTTCCAAACCTAGAGGACTGAGAAGTTTAATTAACAGTTGGCGGTTGAGCGGTTTATCGTCTACTATCAAAATTCGATAGGGGTGTTGGTTTGGTTCCAGAGCAATAACATTGCGGGTCGGTTTTGGGCTTTCAATATCAGCCGCATCGACCGCACTAACTTGAATGTCAAATTTAAAATTACTCCCCTTGTTGACAGCAGAACAAACGATCATTTCGCCCCCCATTAATTCCACAAATTTGCGGCTGATTGGCAATCCCAAGCCTGTACCTTCTTGCGAATCTTTCCCGGTTTGGGTTTGTACGAAAGCTTCAAAAAGATTTTCTAATTCATTAGCAGCAATACCAGGCCCAGTATCTTCGACCTCAAAATGAAGCAAGAAGGTATAAGCTGTATCTGAAGCGTTATTGTGTGTCGCATAACTCGCCTTTTCAGATTGAATTAATTGGGATGTTTTAATACTGTTACTTAGTAAATCTTCTGTATTTATTGATTGTTTCGATAGATAAACTCTTTCGCCTTCAGCCTGATTATTTCTGCCTGATACCTGTTTGCTAACTCTGACCGAAACGCCGCCATTATCTGTAAATTTAAGAGCGTTATTGAGCAGATTGATTAAGATTTGCCGCAACTTTAACTCGTCTGTTTCTACGTATTGTGGCACGTCGTAACTGCGGTCAAAAACTAACTGCAAGTGCTTATCATCTGCTTTGAGTTCAAACATATCTTCCACGTCATGTAGCAGCCGAAATAGGTCGATTTTTTTGGGATTGAGGGTGGTGCGCCCCGATTCAATTTTAGATAAATCGAGGACGTTATTAATCAGGGTGAGCAGGTGTTCTCCGCTGCTGCTAATTATGCTAATATTTTCTTGATGTTCTGGGGATAGAGTTTGGCTGCGAGTCATCAGTTGGGAAAAGCCGAGAATTGCATTGAGAGGCGATCGCAATTCGTGGCTCATGTTGGCAAGAAAGGTACTTTTAGCTTGATTCGCTACTTCGGCTTTGTCTTTAGCTACAGCCAATTGGGCAGTCCGCTCAAGCACTCGGTGTTCTAAAGTTTCAAAAGATTGTTGCAGTTGTTGAGCCATGCTGTTAAATGATTTGGCTAATTCCCCCAATTCGTCGGAGCGTTCGCTTTCTACTGTTTTGTCCCATTCACCTTTAGCAATATTTTTGGCTGCTGTATTTAAGCGCCAAATAGGATTTGTCACCCACCGAGAAGTCAGAATGCCGATAACTAAAGCTACTCCTAAAGCTGCCAAACAAAGCCAGATAGTAGTCCGGGTATTGGCATCTATTTCTTGGGTGAAATCTGCTTCGGGAACAACTACCACAATCAGCCAGTCTAAACCTTTGCCATCTTGGAACGGTAGAACTGTTACAAATTGTCGCTTGCCGCCTATTTCAAAGTTTAAGATATAGGAAGTTTTAATTTCTTTTAATTCCCGAAAACGAACTGCTACATATCTAGCTGTAGCTTGAGTCGAGGGGTCAACACTCTCTTCGGCTTTGAACAGTTCTTTTATATTATTATCTTTGATACGGAATGGTTGTTCGGCAGTTGAAGTGGCCAGTAACGTACCATTCTTTTCGAGAATAAATGCTTGCCCGGTTTTGCCAATTTTGAGACTGTTTAAAAATTTTCCAATATGGTCGAGACGCAAGGCAGAAATTAATACTCCTTGTAGCTGATTGTTCTCGTATACGGGTTGGAGTGCGCTGAGTATTAAGGTCGGTTCTAGAAACGAAATATAAACGGAACTCCAAGTTGGTCGATCGACATTAGCCGCATTTTGGTACGAAGGATGTTCGCGGATGTCAAAGTTTTTGACAACTGTTGCTACGGTAGTGCGATCGCCTGTATCATTAGTATTGTAAGAATAAAAATCAAAATTACTAGATTTGCCTGACACATTAATCATTAGAGAGCCATTTGACAATTTTTCTCCAGTCCGATAGTCTCCATTCTTGTTGCCAACGGAGGTAAAATTGATATAGGGATATAATTGTACTTGCCGCCAAAGATATTTCTCCCAAGCGGATAAGTTTTCCATCTTTAGCAATCCGAGCTGGACAGCATCCAGCTTGCTTTGATTGATTTGATGGGGAGTTGTCAGGTAAACTTGCAGGTTTTGCTCGACACGCAAACTCACCTCGCTCATTAACTGACCGGCAAGGTTATTAACGGCTTTTTGTCCGTTTCTAAAAGAGAGATATCCTACGAGTCCCACGGCTCCCACGATTTGCAGTACGAATGGAACTATGAGAACAGTTCGCAACGATAATTTGTCTAAAATTTTAGGAACCATAAGATTCAGAGTTTTTGTGAACTTAGGCTAGAACCGTTGTTGCAGAGTCTGTCTTAACAGCAGCGCCATCTATTGCCTACTAGCTAGAGGGAATTGATGCGGGCTATTTTAGCCGTGGTAGATGCTCAAGCCGATCGAATGTGAACCTAATCTTTGCTAGATTAAAGTCTATTATTTTACCTATTGTCGTATTATTGTGACCATTTAGGTAGAATGTGCAGTCACCGGGGGCGAAAACTGCCTGATACACGATCGCGCGGGCGAGTATAACCCGCACGCACCAAGCGGTTTGGAGACTGGCGATCGAATTTGCGATCGGCACTCGCCATTTTCCGAAAGACGTGCTATAGTTGGAAAAGTTGAGGGCACGTAGCTCAGTGGATAGAGCATCAGGTTCCGGTCCTGAGGGTCGGGGGTTCAAATCCCTCCGTGCTCATATAAATTAATGATTCGATCGATCGTTCGCGATCGATCGTTTTTTATGGCTTTTTAGGCGATCGAACTCAGAACACAGCTATTCGGCGGTGCGGGGGCCGCACCCTAAACCACAGACGGCTGACTCTCAAATATCGTCATCGTTTTGACCTTGCACCCCCTGGAGAATCCGCGATAACTCACTCTTCTCATTAATCGTAATCCGAGTGGGAGAACCGCTGATAATCCGTTCGTAACCGCGGAACGAATCTTTAATTTGCGGGCCTCTTTCAGTAATTGTGTATTCCCGAATCCCTTTGTCATGCCAGGAACCGCGCATCTTAAACACATTAATTGCCCGCGACATTTCCCCTCGAATCTCTACATACTGAAGCATGATAATCGTGTCAGTAATCGTAGAAATATGGGAGTCCGTAATCGAATTAGAACCCATAAACTGGTCGCTGGTATTTGTGAAAAAGCCAGTTATTTCTTCCTGCTTCGCAAAACCCGTCACTCCGATCACAAATTGTCGGAAAGCGTTATTGCTGACACCCCTAGCTAAGGCCGAAAGCGAGTCTATGGCAATTCTCGAAGGTTTGAACTCAGCAATTTCTGATTTAATCGTCTGCAAGTGGTCTTCCAAACCCGCAGATTCCGGGTAAGTGCACAGCAGCTTTAGCAGCCCTTTCTGTTCCATTTCCTCAAAATCAATGCCCCAAGAATAAGCATTGCGGAACAACTGAGCCCGGGACTCTTCATAGGCAAAAAGTAGTGCTCGATTGCCGTTCATACAAGCATTCTGCAAAAACTTGCTCACCAACAGTGTTTTGCCAGTTCCCGTCGCACCCGTAGCCAAAATAATCGAGTCTTTAAAGAAACCGCCGCCGCACATTTCGTCGAGAGTTTTATCGCCCGAAGAAACTCGCACGTTAGAAGACTTTTGAGTTAATCGCATCGCTCCCAATGGGAAAATATTAATGCCCTCGTTAGTCATAGTAAAAGGATATTCGCCCTTCATGTGAGTTGTACCGCGCAACTTCAAAATTTCCATTGTGCGGCGGCGGCGTTCCCCTTCCAAAACGTTGCGAACAATTACTACATTATCCGACACAAACTCTTCCACTCCAAACCGCGCCACCGGGCCGTATTCTTCCACCCGTTCGGTAGTCATAACTGTAGTTGCACCTACTTGTTTGAGGCGCGCAACTAAGCGAAAAATTTCTCGGCGCACCACCGATGCAGCGTCGTACTGCTGAAATACGGCCGTCACCGAATCTATAGAAACGCGCTTGGCTTTGTATTTGCGAATGGCGTACTGAATCCGCTCGATTAAGGCAGATAAGTCAAAATTTCCCACGATATCCTGACCTTCTGGATCGGGGGAAGCGTCCAAAATAAATAGCTTGCCTTCATCGATTAACTTTGCCAGATCCCAACCGAAACTGCAAGCATTTTTAATAATATCTGCCGGAGATTCTTCAAAAGTTACGAGCACTCCCGGTTCGTCAAAATGGGTGATTCCGTTATAGATAAATTGTACGGCGAATAAAGTTTTTCCCGTTCCTGAAGTGCCGCTGACTAGGGTGGTTCTGCCGATCGGCATTCCGCCATGACTGATGTCATCGAAACCCTCAATCATCGTGCGAATTTTTTCAACGCCTGCAGTTACAAATCCTTCTGGTTGCACCGTTTGAATAATTTCATTCATATCGATTTTTGTCAATTCTCAGTATTCTTTAGTTGTCACTCATTAACCGCCGTTTATGAGTCTTTATACTCAGCTTTTAGTTTGGGCTTGTGCTCAATAACTCATGACTGCTACTTGATTATCTTATGAATTCAGGTCTTCTTCGCGAAGTTCTTCATAGAGCAAATCTAATCCTATCAGAACTTTTTCGCGATCGGACAAATCGCCGATAATTTTTCGGACTGGCGGCGGCAGGATTTTGGCTAGCGTCGGTGTTGCTAAAATTTTGTCCTCTTCTGCTAGCTGAGGATTTTTGAGTACGTCTATGACTTTCAGCGCGTAGACTCCTTGAAATTCTTGTTCTAGGATGTCTTTTAGAGTTTTCAAAGCTCGGACTGAGTTGGGAGTATTCCCCGCAACGTAGAGCTTGAGAACGTAGGTTTTTTTCAGAGGACTCATGAACTTTTTTAAGTATTGAGTATTAGTTGTCAGATAATAGTTGTTATTTGTCTTGAATCCACTGTTCTTTGTTATTTTATAATAATTTCAGCTTGTCGATCGCCCTATGTTCTGTCTTCTGCTTTGTGCTTGGTTAAATTCGGCGGTTTGCCTTCTACTTTCTACCTCATCGATGCCTCTTTTGGAATCGATCGCCTGTACATCTCGCATAGATGAGCGATCGCGTCAATCAAAGTCAAGCGGTAATCGAGCAATATTTCCTCGCTGCGCCCTTCTAATTTTAGCTGTTTGGCAAATTCGTCCATCAATCCCATGTGAATTTCTACAACTTGAGTCACGGGAACATCAGCAAAAAAAGCTAAATTCACAAATTCATCTATTTGATTGTTGACCGCAGTATCTTCAGCAAAATAATTTAAAATGATGTTGCGATAACTTAACTTGAGTTGCTCCAAAAACTTTTTTTTCTCAAGTCCAGACAGATTTCGCAAAAAAATCTGGGAATTTCTTTGATAATACACACCTAAGTATCCTAATCGCTCGCGTAATTTTTCTGCAAGCCGGCGCTGCTGTCGGCTTAGCAAACTTTGAGCTGTCAATTGAGCCGTCGCATCGAGGGTTGCGGATCGGTTATTGACAGGAACCGGAGTCGAAAGTTTCAGAAATTGTGCGATCGCCCGATCGATACTTGCAGCTAGGTCGTTCGATCAAGTGATTGACAGTTGCACCTCAGCAGGGTGGTGACATCACTCCGACTATCAGGTGCGGAGCTTCTAAGAATCACTTCTTAGACTTCCTAGTTACTCCCTTGCGGGATTTCGACTTTGACCTAGATTGAGACATTTCAATCCCCGGCAAACCGTCTGCATAGGCATTTTGAATTCCCGACTGCCCATCGGTACATTGCAATTCTATTCCCCTATTTCTGATAACTTGAGCACTAGCAACATCCCGATCCGTTGTATAGCCACAATTAGAACAAGAATGAACTCTAACACTCAAATCTTTTCTCACGGGAGCGCCACACTCAGGACACTCCTGCGAAGTCCCCATGGCGTTCACCTCACCAAAGAATTTCCCGCGCTTCCAACACACATACTTGGTGATATTTCGGAACTGTCCAAATCCCTCTGCAAGCATTTGCTTTCCAAGCATACCTTTGGCAAGGATTCGGTAATCCAAGTCTTCCATGAAGACCATATCACCAGCATCGCAAAGAACATGAGCTTGTTTAAAATGGAAGTCCTTACGGGTGTTGTCAATTGTGTGGTGGATTCTAGCAACCTTAATGCGTTGTTTTTCGTAGTTTTTAGACCGCTTCTTTTTTCGATAAAGTCTGCGTTGCAGCAATTTCAGCTTGCGTTGCATGACTTTTAAGAACTTAGGCGATTTTACGATCGACCCGTCACTGGTTGCTAGAAAATGGGAAAGTCCAACGTCTACTCCAATTGGATGACCGTGTGGACTGGGGTCAGGGACATTGACATCGCATTGGATGTTAATAGATGCGTACCATTTATCAGCTTTGTTGATTATCCTTACTTGCTTTACTACAAAACCACTGGGGATTGGGCGATGTAAAGTAATTGGTACTTCTCCCAGTTTTGGCAGAGAAATATGTACTCCAGTCACAGGATTCTTGGCAAATTGGGGGAACAACAAAGATTTGAATTGCCCAAACTTCTTGAATCGAGGGAACCCGTGTCCAACTTTTTGAAATCCTTCCCATGCTCGGTGTAATTGCTTGAGCGCTTGCTGCAACACTTGGCTTGGCACTTCACCCAATCGGGGAAATACCTTTTTAGCACTTGGCAGGACGTTGAGCTGTTTTACTTCGCTAGGAAAAGGACGATCGGCAGGCATGATGTATTCATGACTGATAGAGCATCTGTCAACCATGCATGAACGACTATTGCACCAGTCTTTGATTTCTCGTAGCCCGTAATTATAGGCGACGCGACAAGTATCCATCCACTCTTTCAACAACTGTTCTTGAGCGGTGCTTGGGTAGACTCGGTAGCGGTAGTTCATGGTTAACATTACACTATTATAGCACATTTAGTGGTAAGTGTGCCTCCAGTAAATATAAAGCCGGCTACTGAAGGCGATGCACGCTCGCCCTTCGGAGGTGGTGCTTCGGGTATTCCATCTTCCCCGGGCTGCGGCGGAAAAATCACAGCAGGCAAAAAGATCGATCGTTCTTGCAGCTTGCTGAGAAGCGATCGCAGATCCCGATCTACCTCAACAACCAAACAATCGACGTGGTAATTGTGCTTGAGGAATCCCAAAAACTCCACCGCCGACTTAATCTGCGTTAAAGCATAGCGATCGCCCCTCAAAAGCTCGATCGCGCAGCCTGCGATTTCCTCAGATCGGACAAAAATACCGATCGACAGTTGGGGAAGCAAAGCTGTAGGTGAAACGTCGGTCTTGCCCGAAAGTGCTGGATCGCTCAGAGTTGATATCTCCTTTACAAAACACTTAACATTTTAACAATCATCGCAACATTGACTGTAACCAATCTTAACAGCAAAATTGGTGACAACCTTGTCACAGAGGGATAATTAAACTGTAATCCTCTGCTCCTGCGTCAAGCACCCACTTGCCTGATTTCTGCAATTAAGCTTAAGCCTTAAAATAAGTGCTAGTCGCCTCAAATGGGTTGCAGGCATCGAACTCACAGGTCTGAATGCTGATCCCTGGCCATTGAGCGAACTGATATAAAACAAATAAGATACAGAAAGCCGCAGCTACATTGGGTCTCAAAAATATTACTGCTATTGATAGCAGACTCTCAGGTTTGTTATGCCACTCACCAGCCCCAGCCTCAAGCATTTTATCGAGTTAGTGCCGCTGTGCCAATCCACGGCGGCGCTAGAATCTCTGCGGTCAATTTTTCGCTCCTGCAACTGCGATCGAGTCGCAGTAGTCAACGAACAGCTACAGCCCTTGGGATTAGTTTACCTCCGCAGCCTTTGGGCACTTGTGGCCGATCGCACAAACGACTGGGAGCAACCTTTGTCAGAAAACCCGATCGCGATCGAGCCCATCAGAACAGTATCGGCCGCTTTGAGCGTCAGCGAATTCTGGCAGTACATACAAACAGAGGAACTTAACACCCCCAGGGCGAGCAAAACGATCGGCGGCTTATCCAAAAGCCCGATCGGGCTGACAGATGCCAGCGGTCAATTTTTAGGACTGCTAGACAGCATGAGCCTGCTGCAATTCGCCGCACTTAACAGCAGCCTGAGTGCCAAGCCAACAGCAGTCAAAGAAATCGAATTAATACCCGTTTCCGCAGCCATCGCCACCGCCCTAGGAGCTCAAGTGCGGTTTCTAGAAGCAGGATTGAAACCCTCGGAAAACCTCAACTCCCTAGTGCAACTGCTGGAAAAACTGCCCCTGCCCCTGAGATTGCAAACCCCCACCGGACAAATAGTCAGCCAAAACGCAGCGTGGCGGATTTTGCTGGGAGCAGGCCCAGAACCAATTCCAGAACCAGCAGCAAATTTGGGCAAACACGGCAGCCCCCAGAAACCAAGCCATTCAACAACCGAATACACGAGCGCGCAGGTAGAAGCCATCGCCCAAGAATGCCGGAGCTTAGTAGGAGCAAGTCGATCGGGCGATGGACTGCGGGATAGCTTCGCCGCGCGTGATTCAACCGCAGCCACCAGTTGCTCCTTGCCCCTGTACGCTGCCGCCTCCCCATCAACCTTAACCGCTCCAGCTTGGTGTCCCACCGCAGGCAAACCAGACACCTACATTTGCGACTGCCCCGTACAAAAAGGTCAAGAACGGATCTGGCAATTTGTCAAACAGCCACTCTGGGACCAACTAATTTTAGTAATGGGACAAGATGTCACCGAAGAACATTTAGTCGCCAAAGAACTAGCAGCAAAAAACGCAGATTTAATCCACCTCAACCGACTCAAAGACGAATTTTTATCCTGCATCAGCCACGAACTAAAAACCCCGCTCACCGCCGTCCTCGGTTTGTCCAGCCTGCTCAAAGATAAATTGATCGGAGAACTCAACGATCGCCAAACCCGCTACGCCAAACTAATCCATAAAAGCGGTAGGCACTTAATGACAATAGTTAACGATATATTAGACTTGACCCGAATGGAAACCGGGCAGCTAGAACTAATTCCCGAACCGATAGAGATAGCAGCTACCTGCAAAAAAGCATTTGAACAAGCAAAACAACTGCAACAGCAAGAAGAAAAATCCCCTCCACAGCCGAGCACTCACAACGGCGAAGCAAACGCAGAACAGTCCGCTCAAATCGAATTTACACTCGAAATAGAACCGGGACTGAGCTATTTAATTGCCGATGAACTGCGGCTGCGACAAATGCTGGTGAATTTGCTTGCCAACGCCCTAAAATTCACTCCCGCCGGCGGCAAAATCGGGTTGAAAGTAAATGTTTGGGAAGGCTGGCTGGCATTTACAGTTTGGGACACCGGCATCGGCATCCCCGCCGACAAACAGCACCTGATCTTTCAGAAATTCCAACAGCTAGAAAGCCCCCTCACCAGGCGCTTTCAAGGAACCGGACTCGGACTGGTACTGACTCAACGCCTCGCCCGTCTCCACGGCGGAGACGTTTCGTTTATTTCCTCAGAAAACCAAGGCTCTCAATTTACCCTGCTGCTGCCGCCAAATCCTCCGGGAAACAGCACGGAAGAATCCCCAGAACCGACAGCCGCCGAGTCAGAATTCTTAAAACCAAAATATCAGACTCTCGATATCGCCAATTCTCGCTCTCGTTTAGTCTTAATCGTCGAAGCAGTTCCCAAATATATCGAAGATTTAACCAACGTCCTCTCCGGTTTGGGCTACCAAGTAATCATCGCCCGTTCCGGCACCGAAGCGCTGGAAAAAGCGCGCAGGTTCAGTCCCGAAGCGATTTTTCTCAACCCGCTACTGCCACTGCTGTCCGGTTGGGACGTGCTGACACTGCTCAAGAGCGATCCAGATACTCGATCGATTCCGGCGATCGTCACAGCCACCAGAGGCGAAAAAGAACGGGCTTCTGTCAATCGCGCCGAAGGCTTTTTGAGCTTGCCGGTCGAAGAACCCGCTTTGCGGAGGTTGCTAGACTCGATCGCCCGCCCCGATGCCAATACCAGCAAGGTGAGAAGTTCTTTAACCGTGTTGTGGCTCAGCCCGCAAAACAGTTCCTCCCAAGGCTCCGCTTTACTCCTCAACCCCACCTACTGCCGGGTTTTAGAAGCAGACGACCTCGGCCAAGCAGAACTCGTGGCCCGAATTTGGCGGCCCGACGCGATCGTCTTGGACAGTACGAGTCAACTGCAAAACCCCTCAGCTTTTATCGAACAGTTAAGTCGGTCTCGAAATTTGGGTTCTCTCCCCTTGGTGACTTTAGACCCCGCAACGACGCAACTAGCAAATCAAGTCAAAGGATTGTCGGTATTTCCCTGTTTGGCCGCCGGCAGTTCCGACGGCACCGGGTTGGTAGCAAGTGCGTTGTGGCAAGTGATTCAAGTAGCTGCGGGCATGAGTTGGAAGCCCAGCATTTTATTTGCCGACATTTCGACTTTACCGGACTTGCACTCCTCTGCTGGGGGGAATTCAATGGGAGAATTAGAAAATCGCGATCGATCGACCGCAGCCAAGATTCCGGTTCCCAGTTCTAAGTTTTATACTCCCAACTTTCAAGCTTTGATTCAGTACATCCAAACCGCAGGATTTCGAGGGTCGATCGCTCCCTGTTGGACAGAAGTTTTGCAGCAGTTGCAATATCAAAGCGTTGACTTAGTTTTGCTGTGCTTGCGAGATGCCCCCTCAGAATCCCCCGCTATGCTGCAAGCGCTATCGAACCTGCGGCAAATGACAGTAAAACCGCCAATTTTAGTCTGGGATTATCGGTCTGCTGTAAATTCGGAATCTCGACAGGCGATCGACTTTTTACTACAAGAAGTATCTGCCAAAATTTTGCCTTCTTCCTTGTCGGCAGCACAATTGTTAGATAAAATTCAACAGAGTTTATTAACTCATTCAAGTTGCTGATATCAATTCC
>JAUBOH010000016.1:0-21111 GCA_036700145.1 Microcoleus occultus BM001215366 | reverse complement strand
AAACCCGCCAAACATGGCGAGTTAGGAAGTAATATCAAAACTCAAAAATATGGGTTATTATAGGCGATATCTCGAAACCATTATATTTTTTGCTGGGGCTGATCGCGTGCCTAATCGCATTCCTCTACTATCTCTACTACTCGCCCTCGGTTTGTGGACAATGCCCAAGCCTGTTGTCGCGCAAGCACTCCTGCCTTACACCCTGCAAATCGACTCGGCAGGGCTCGAACAAACAGCCTTGAGCCTTGCAGAAGAAGCCGTCCAGCTAGCCAGACTCCAGCAGTACCAACTGGCAGTACCCAGAGCCGAACTCGCCACACAATTAGCCCCCAAGAATGCTCAAACTTGGACTTTGTTAGGCAGCTTGTACCTTCAAGTCGAGCAGTTCGATAAAGGTATTGTGGCTTTGCAGCAAGCTCAATCCCTCGCGCCCGAAAATGCCTCAATTAAATTTGTTTTGGGAGAAGCACACTTTCGACAAGCCAAGTATGACAAAGCAGTCGAATACTTGCAAGCTGGTTTGAAAATAAAACCAGACACTCCCGGCGCATTATTTGATTTGGGCAATGCTTTTTACAAGCTCAAGCGGTTTGATGAGGCGATCGCCCAATACGAAAAAGCCTTTGCTTTAGAAAAAAACCTGTGGCCTGCTATCAACAACATCGGATTAGTCAAATACGAAATGGGAGATGCCGATGGCGCTATCAAACGCTGGGAACAGGCGATCGCGATCGACAACAAAGCAGCAGAATCAATGCTAGCTCTAGCAGTAGCACTGTACGGCAAAGGCGACAAAGCAAAAGGCTTGGCGATGGGAGAAGCAGCTCTGAAACTCGACAAACGCTACGCTACCGTAGAATATCTCAAAGAAAACCTTTGGGGCGATCGTTTAATCGCAGACACCCAAAAATTCTTAGAAACTCCCGAAATGAAAGCAGCACTCACTAAAATTAAAGACACACCACCCCCTCCAATGTAGTCGATCGATTCCAAATCCGGGTTTAATATCATGACTAACCCTCCGTCATTGCGAGGAACGAAGCGATTGCTTCGTTCCTCGCAATGACAAATAATACCATGTCCGATCGATTCCCTCCGCTTCGCTCCGCCCGCGATCGATAAGGTTCGTAGTGAGGACTTTAGTCCTTCTTTTGTCAAGGACTAAAGTCCTCACTACAAACCAATGATATCATGGTCAATCGACCGGACATGATATAATACAAAAAAAGGGGTAGTAAACGCGGATTTGGTATAAGTCCCATCAACTTACTTCAACTGCTCCCAGTGTTTTGAGCATCGCCACAGTCGCCTCAGTTACACCTTTAACACCTGCAATATTTAATCCTTCATAAGGTTTCGGAACCGGCAAAGTTTTGATACAATCACCCGTTACGGCATCCCAAAGCTTAATCGTCTCATCTTGGCTGCTACTAGCCAGTATCTGCCCATCTAAACTAAAAGCAACACACCACACCCAATTGTCGTGTCCCCGCAGAACTTGCAAGCAATCATTCGTCCTCGCATCCCAAACTCGTACAGTTCGATCGTGACCGCCACTCGCCAAGAGTGTACCATCAGGATTGAAGATTACCGATGACACAATACCGTCATGTCCCTCGATGCTGGTCAGACATTCTCCGGTATTGATATCCCAAAAATTGATATTACCGTCACTGTTGCTGCTTGCCAAAATATTACCGTCAGGACTAAAGGCAACAGACCAAACCCAACCGCTATTTCCCATCAAAGTGCTTAAGACTTTCCCTGTACTGACATCCCATAACTTCACCGTCTTATCGGTACTCGCAGAAGCCAGGATATCACCTGAAGGACTAAAAGCAATTCCCATCACCCAACTCTCATGCTCAGTACAACTATAAAGACATTGCCCTGTACTAATATCCCATAGTTCGATCGTCTGGTCTTCACTGAAACTTGCCAATGTCTTACCGTCGGGACTGATGGCAACTCCCCACACCCAAGCAGAATGACCCTCTAAACTTTTTAGGCATTCTCCAGTCACAGTATCCCATAACCTGACACTCGTGTCAGAGAATCCACTCGCCAGCAAGTCCCCATTCGGACTGAAGGCAATGGATTTCAATCGATTAGTATGTCCATCCTGTATGCTTTTAAAACACTTCCCGGTTTTGATATTCCATAATCTCACGGCGCGATCGCTACTAGCTAAAGTTTGACCATCGGGCGAGAAAACTACCGAATTTACTGGATTGCTTTGCCCCAATACTGTTTTCAGACAACGACCTGTTTTAACATCCCACAGTCTCACCGTACAGTCTTCACCAGTGCTAGCTAAAATTTTGCCATCTGGACGAAACGCGACGCCTGAAACCCGACTGGTGTGTGCTTGCAGTGTTTTTAGACACTCACCCGATGCCACATCCCACAATCTCACGGTGCTGTCTTCGCTGCAACTTGCTAAAATCTGACCGTCAGGACTAAACGCAACAGACATCACTATTCGTGAGTGTCCAGAGCAAATGCTCACGACTCGATCCGTGCTAATATCCCAGATGCGAATCAAAGGATCATGACCACTACAGGCTACAGTTTTACCATCTGGACTGAAAGCAACCGATCGAATTTGACGACAGTCACTCTCAAACATTTTCAGGCATTGTCCAGTAGCAACATCCCACAGTTTAAGTATTCCGTCATCACCGCCACTAGCTAAAATATTACCTTGAGGACTGAATGCGATCGACCAAGCCTGACTTTTGTGTGCTGGAAAAGTTAGCAAACATCGTCCGTGACTCCAATCCCAAAAACGCACAGTCCCATCACCGATGCCACTAGCAAGCATCTTGCCATCTGGACTGAAAGCAACTCCCAGCACACTGCTATGATTTCCCTGCAATATTTGACGAATCGACCAACTGCTAACATCCCAGCAATTAATCGTGCCGTTACTACCGCCAGTAGCAAAGGTTTTCCCATCTGGACTAAAAGCAACAGATAACACAATGCTGCCGTATTCTTTGCCAGTTCTCAGCAGCCTAACTTCTGGCATTTGCCACAAATGAACCTCACTATTGGTATCGCCCATTGCTAAAAGTTTTCCATCCGGGCTAAAAGCGATTGACAAACCGCTTCCCAGAACTTCAGCGAAAACCGAATTAGCTAAATCAGCCCCAGCAAAGTTGACACAATGCAAATTTGTATCAGCTAAATAAGCTTGCCAAACAGTCAAATTAGAAAAATCCCAACCGCTTAAATCTGTCTGCATCTGACACAATAGATTTATAATATTACCAGTAACATAGCCAGTTTCTAGTGTGGGTTTACCGCGCAGCGATGCCAAAACAGGTTTGAGTTGGTTTTCTAGAATTTGCTGGCGTTCAAAAGTAAAAAACAGGCGATCGGCAATAGGTTTAAGTATCAGACAAGCTTGCGTATCTCTAATGTATTCTTTAGCTGTAGCTTTGAGCAGAGCATGGCTTCTGAGAATATCAATTTTGCTGGTTGCAATCTCAGTGCAGACTTGCTCGATTAATCGTTCCGTCATGTATTCCATGACGACAGGTTGTTGAGTGTAGCCGTCTGAGGTTTTTTCTATCATAGAATGTCTCAGGAGAGAACCTAAAACTTCTAGTAATTCTTTAACAGTTAATTTGGCAACTAAATCTTGTTGTAATTCACCCAGCGATACTGGCTCCCGATCGATTGCCAGCCAGTACATCACCTTTTTTTCTAAATTTGATAAACGATTAAATTGCCTGTCTAATAGGTCGCGAATATCATCAAATACTAAAGTCCCTTGATTTAAAACTTCTAAAAATTTGGTGAGGCTACTATCAAAAAAATCGCGAATAGCTGGAGCGATCATTTTTAAGGCTAGGGGATTTCCCGCATAGTGGGATATCAAAATATCCCATTCGGAGTCCGACCCTTGAAAAGAACCGATGCGTTGAAAAAAAATCCGTGCTTTGGGAGTGCATAAACCTGTAAGTTGTAATGAACGAACAGGCAAACTTTCGCCTTCTAGATATGCTAAACCGATCGGTTTTTCTCGACTGGTTAATATCAGGGTACTTTGATGATTGATTTCAGCTACGCATCGCAGAAGTTGACCGTATCCTTCATATCCCTCTCGATAACAACCCGTGCGTTCTTCTTCCTGTAGAATTGACTCGATATTATCCAATACTAAAAGACACCGATGCTGTCGCAGATAATGTATCAGTCGCGAGATTCTACCATCTACCGTGTCCGGTAAATTCGTTTCCTGTTGGTGCGACAGAAATTGAATCAATTCTAGCAACAAGTCGAGGAGAGAGGGAGCATTGCAGAGACTGTGCCAAATAATATAATCAAATTGTTCTTGGATGCGTTCTGCTACCTTAATAGAGAGAGAAGTTTTGCCAATTCCACCCATTCCCAACAGCGTTACTAGACGGCACCGATCGACGATCAGCCACTTTTCTAATAAAGCTATTTCCTCTGCACGTCCGTAGAAAATAGAAACATCAATTGCCTCTCCCCAATTAATCGTTTTGTTGAGTTTTGTTAAGTCAGTTGGAGCTCGATCGGCGATCGTACCACTGCGATCGATTTGTTCGTCGATCTTGTGACTGATTTGGCTATTTGGTAGTGTGACATTTACTTGTGCCTGTTGTGCTTGCCGTCGCAAAACTGACTGAAAGTTACTCTTGGTGACTTTTTCTCCAAATACCCGACTGAGAACTTGCCATAACTGAAAGCCAACAAACTTAATATATTCTGCATCATAACCAGCGCTTTTGGCAATCTCTGGATAAGAGTGTCCTTCCCAAGTCTGCCGCAATACCAATATGTGGATATCGTTGAGATGTTCTTGTTTGAGAACTGAGTCGAGGAAAACCAGTGCTTCGTCAAGTGTCATTTATTTCAAATTATCGGGTGTGTTAGCGAAAAAGCGGTGGTTCCTGCTTGACGACACAGGAAATTAAGCAATTATACTCAAGATAATAACATATTTTGCGCCCAAGTTATAACTATTTATAACTATTTCTCACAGACGCGATCGGCGCATCCGGATTATTTTTGAATCAAGGTTGATTGAACCGCCATGACAAGTCAGCTCGGCCTCTTGCTACGCAAAAAAAGCTGGCGAATTGTTAAGTTAAGTCTACATGATTAGTGGATTATTAAAGGAGTAATAAAAATGAAATTTACAACCCGTAAATTAGCTTGTTTGACAGCTTTATTAAGTCTGACCAATGTAATAATACGGGTTCATCCAGCTCAAGCAAGTGAAACATTTAATAATCCCAAATACTATATCGGCAACAGAGCCTGGACTATTGACTGGTGTATGCCCAGCGATTGCAGCCAGGAAGCAAGGCGGATAATTGCCAATGCTTACTGTCGAGAAGAGGGATATCAAAAAGCAACAAGGTGGAGAGTAGCTCCAGACCAATATTCAAATCAAGTGCAGTATCAGTTTAGAAAAGGAGGTACTGAAGGGTTGTGGCAAGAAATTCACAATTCTCAGGGAATTTTTTCTCAGATTAGATGTCAATAGAGCGATCGCTCAAACTAAAATTTTCGACAAAGTGAGAAACTAAAATATGAAACGCATAAAATCTATTCTGATTGGGTTATTCCTAGCCAGTAGCATAGGTGTCACAGATGCCTGCGCCCAGAGCGATAAACCAAGTCCGTCGGCATCGCTACCAGTAGGTTCTATTCAGGTTGCCCAAACAGATTGGGATGTCGAAGTAATTTTAAAAAGCAAGTCTCTAGACAATCCCAAACTTTACGTAGTGCTTTTGGTGACGCTAATTGCTGGAGGGGTTGGCGGGATTGTTTTTGAGTTGCTGAACCTGCAAGGCAATATTGAGCGGCCCCACGCACCCAGCGAGGATGAATTGGCGGCAAAACTTGCTTACGCTACTGTAGACAATGTAATTGATTTGGGCATTTTTGCCAGAATTATTATTGGTGCATCTGCTGCTGTTCCTGCTATGGTGTTTATCAAACCAGACAGCGTATTGCTGTTATTAGCAATGTCCTTAGTCGCTGGTTCGACAGGGACTGCTGTCTTTCGTTCCTTGCAAGATAGACTCTTAATAGCTATCACTCAGCAAGAGGCAAGTGAACAAAAAAGAAAAATCAAGCAGAAAAGTAATAATGCTAAGATGGAGAAGGCGATCGCGGCTGTTGAAACCCTAGAAAAGGAAGTCGAAAAAAAATCCGACAGCCCGGAAGGAACAACCAATCTAATAATTCCAGAAGGCACTGTTTTAAACCGCAGTCATTTCGAGGAAGTCAGAAAAATCCTATTGCAGGTTACAGGAGTAAATGCTGAAGCAAACAATGCGATCGCGGCTTTTAAAAAGTTAGAGGAGGAATTGATCGAGAAATCAGTTAAGCCCCAAGGAACGATGGATCTGAAATTTACCAAAGACACTACTATAGAGTGCAAGTTGTTTGGGAATGTCAAGGACTGCTTGATCCAGGCTAAAGGAGCAAATGAGCTAACTGCGATCGCTGATAATAGCCAGTCATCTCAACCAGCAACCCCGATCCAAAACCACCTGTTTCCCGATCGCAAACCCGATCGGGCAACAGTGGAGAGTCGCTAGGACTTACGCACGCTCTACGGTGTGCCAAGGGTTTTGAGATTGCTTCGTGCCTCGCAATGACAGAAATAAGTTACTTGTGTGTAAGTCTCGATCAAGTTGCGATCGCCAGTAGGGATGGTATAGCCAGCCACAAACATCAGCCAATGGCAAATTTGCCATTGGCTTTTGGGCGATCGCGACTGAGGCTATACATTTAGTCTATATTTTGGGGAAGTATCATCAGCACTAATTCACCAATGACATCCACCCCTACGATCGCCACTCCCCTAACCTGGACAGAATTAGAAGCCCTCACAGACTTTGAAGTCGATCGCACCAACGGCCCCACCAACGCCCAATCCCGCCTGCGCCTCTTCGGTAAAACCGAATCCGATGTGCGAGTCACCCTCTACCGCGACAATCATGCGTGGTGTCCCTACTGCCAAAAAATCTGGCTGTGGTTGGAAGAAAAACAAATTCCCTACCGCATTGAAAAAGTTACCATGTTCTGTTATGGGGAAAAAGAAAGCTGGTACAAGCGGAAAGTGCCATCGGGAATGCTACCGGCGATCGAGCTAGACGGCCGCATCATCACCGAAAGCGACGACATTTTAATCGCCCTAGAACGAGTCTTCGGCCCCTTGAGTTTGGGTATGGAAAACCCCGCAGTCATACCCATGCGGCGCTTAGAAAGACTGCTGTTTAGGGCCTGGTGCTCTTGGTTGTGCTACCCAGCAAGTTCGGCGAAAGTAGAACAAAACAACCGCAACCAATTTATCAGCGTCGCCGCCCAAGTGGAAGCAGCTTTGGCCAGCACTCCCGGGCCTTATTTCCTCGCTGAATTTGGCACTGCGGATGTCATCTTTACGCCCTACGTCGAACGCATGAATGCCAGTCTTTACTACTACAAAGGCTACTCCATGCGCGAAGAAAATCCGCGCTTTGCGGACTGGTTTGCGGGGATGGAAAGCCGATCGACTTATCGCGGTACTCAAAGCGATTTTCACACTCATGTCCACGATTTACCGCCTCAAATGGGCGGCTGTTATGAAAATGGGGAACCGCAGATGCTACTCAACAAAACCCGCGTGGATAATGGGCCTTGGGCTGGACTCCCGGATGTGATGTACCCAGAACCGGAAACCTCCCGCGCTGAAGCACTCCACCGCGTCATCAAGCACTGGCGCAACATCGTTCGAGTCAACCCTGCTGATGACAAGTTATTCGATGAAGCTTTGCGCTGTGCTTTAACTTTGATGGTGACTGGTGAAGTTTGTACGCCGCCGATTGGTTCTGATGGGGCTTTGCGGTATTTGCGCGATCGGGTAAATGTGCCCCGCGATATGTCGATTTACGCGGCGAAGCGCTTGAGGGAAGCTTTGGAGGAAACGGCGGCTTTGGTGGGTGATTCGCAAGGTACTCCGATTCTGTTGAGGAATCGGCGGGATCAAGATCCGACTAATTTTGTTTAGGATTTAGCCATATTGGAATCAGGCGAAATGAGCGTTGCTGCTGCTATACTTCATCAGCTTGCAATCTGGTCGATATTTTTGCTACCATTGGTAGTATTAAAAGTAGCATAAATACTGTCTATGAAAGTATCTATCTCTTTGCCAGATGAGAAGCGTGCGTTACATTGACCAGCGTGTAGAAAATCGCAGTCGGCTAGTTGAGGTTTTATTGCAAGCGTGGCGCAAACAACAAGAACAGCAGGCAATGGTAGAAGCTTGTTTATTGTTGGATGAACTGAGCGATGAATTAACCGATGAGGATGAAGCATGGCAGCAAGCATCGATTACCGACTGGGAAGCATCGGGCTCGATATTTAGAACTTGAAGACTAGGGTAATGCAAAACAGAAGCCGATCGCACAACTCGATCGATTCCACGAAAGAGTTAGTCTTCAGATTTAATATCACTCCCAGTAATGTTCCCAATCATCCTGAAAAGCTTCCCGCAATCTCTGCATATACGCATCAGTCTTAATCTTCACCATCCACCGATTGTTAACATTCCCTTCGCCCTTGCACACAACACCTTCATTTACACTGTATTTCCCAGAGCGAACATCATCCATAAACTTACCATTCAGTTTGCCGCGATAGATCGCTCGCGCAATATTTAATTTAGCAAAGTCCTGAATGAAGCGATCGGGAACAACCATACCGCGATCGGTTTCCACATCAAACAGCACCAGTTGTTTGCGATCGCCTTGTTTGTGCATTCCCGCAAATGAATTCGCACCAAAAAACTCTGCAAACACAGTAATTTCAGCACAGTGATACTGTTCGTTTTCTCGAAATATAGACTCTAACGGACTAGCAAAATCTCTCATAAATATATCGGGAGCTTCCTCTAAACCTGGATGTGCAGCATTAAATTCTGCAATTCCCATTTCATCGAAATCAAATCTACTGCGGCGCGTACCAAAAGCATACCAACCGAGTTCAATTTCCCAAACCCAATGCAAATTAGTACCATCGTACTTCTCAAAAGCTATACATTGTTCATTAGGGCAATTTTTGCGATCGGGAATTTTGGGGTAGGCCAGCTGAATTTTTGTCATATAGAGGAAGGAAGAAGGAAGAAGGAAGAGGGAAGGACTAAAGTCCTCACTACAAACTTGATGGAGCTTTTTAACGATTTTCCCCCTTCCGCTTCTCTTCTAAAAATCTCTCAATTGAGCCGTTTGAACTGTCACATCTTTAGTTAGAGAACCCCGCCGCAGTTTCAGTTTCAAACTTTGACCGATTTGGCTATTTTCCACCAGATTTTGCAACTGTTCCGCCGTCGTTACAGCCTCGCCGTCAACTTGAACGATCGCATCCCCCTTGCGAATCCCCGCTGTCTCCGCAGGCGTATTTGGCATCACTCGCATCACTAACACTCCTTTGACTTCGGGTACGATCAAAACAGCATTTGGATCGGCGTTATTCTCTCGGGCAATTTCAGGAGTCAAAGCAATCATCTGAATGCCTAAAAATGGGTGACTGACTTTTTCTCCCTTGGCTAACTGCGCGTAGATGGCCTTAGCTTTGTTGATCGGAATCGCAAAGCCAATTCCCATTGCATCGGCTCGAATTGCCGTGTTAATCCCGATTACTTCTCCTAAACCGTTTAACAGCGGGCCGCCGGAATTGCCGGGGTTGATGGCTGCGTCTGTTTGAATGAAATCCAGGCGTTTGTCGGGAATTCCTACGGCTGCGCTCGATCGCTTCAGGGTGCTGATAATTCCCAAGGTGACGGTATTGTCAAATCCTAACGGGTTTCCGACGGCGATCGCCCAATCTCCCACTTTCACCGCGTCGGAATCTCCCAAAGCTGCTGCGGGCAAGTTGACACCCTTGGTATTAATTTTGACTACAGCCAAATCTGTCACTTCGTCCGTACCTAAGACTTCTCCCGGAAATATGCTGCCGTCGTTTAAGGTGACAGTCACTCGATCGGCTTTATCAACTACATGAGCGTTGGTTAATACAGTCCCGCTTTTGTCGATGACGAAGCCGGAACCTTGACCCCGCAAGCGTTCTTGTCTGGGTACTTGGGTTCGCAAGTCTTCACCGAAAAATCTATTGAAGAAGGGGTCTTCCATGAGTGGATCGAGGTTGCGACTGACTGTGCGCTCGGTATCAATTCGGACAACGGCTCGCCCGACTCGATCGACTGCTAGCGTCACAAAACTATTGTTGCTAGCAGTCGCCGCGAGTTCCGCGCCCCGGAGTGCCAACTTTTGGGGATTTTGGACAGCCGATGAGAATTCCTCGATTTGTACTTTCGCCACACCTGTTTTGGGCTGTTCTCGCAAGTTGGGCGAAGGCTTGATGTCAGTAGCACAGGCTGGTGCAGGGCTGATTATCCAAGCATTTAGGGCGATCGTCATGCCTAAAATTAGGGCGAACCAGCGAGCACCGGTTCGGGGTGCGGGGCGAAAAAACTTAAATAGTCGCATAGCGTCAATCTTTGTTAGTCTGGGTTAGTCTGGTAAAGGTGTGCGATCGTGCGGACTCAAAAATTTTCCGCTATGAAGATCCTAAATATATTTTGACAGTTACAATACACGAGTCAGGAGCCAGCACCAACTCAACATATTCTCAATTCTAACTTTTTCTAACTTTTAAAAGTTCATGCAGTAACCCCAATGATTATATCTGATACTTCTACTGACAAATCCTTGCCCTCAAATTCCCACCACCATCACGGCGATGAATCAGCCCACCCTCACCATCACGATGAAGAATCCATGCGGCGGCTGGTCAATCGCTTGTCTCGGATTGAGGGACACGTCCGCGGCATTAAAACAATGGTACAAGAAAATCGTCCTTGCCCAGAAGTGCTGGTGCAGGTTGCTGCGGTTCGAGGCGCGCTCGATCGCGTAGCGAGAATCATTCTTGACGAACATTTAACTGAGTGCATCGCCAGAGCCGCTAAAGAAGGCAATATCGATACGGAAATAGAAGAATTGAAAGCCGCTTTGGATCGGTTTTTACCTTAATATGTGTCAATTTTTACATCAATATAACAAAACCTGCAAATTAGACAAAACTTGCAAGTTATGAATTATGGCGCATTTTTCAAGGCTCTTTGACAAACGCGGGAAAAGCCTCCAATCTTCTCCCCCTCGCCCCAATCGCCACAACACATAATTTATATGTTTCGCAGCTTATGAGAGCGAGTTTCCTTAAAAAAGAATAAGTTATGTTTGTACTGACGACGGAAGTCCTCAAAAGCTTTGTTTGGCTGACTGCAAACAATTGGACGCTGATTAACCGGACTTGGTATCAACAGTCTAGACTTTGGTCAGCTTGGCTTTTAGCTGGTATCTAACTGTTGCGTAAACGGCTTTATAGGAAGCCTCAATGCTGTGTTCCTGTTGCAACCACTCTTGAATTTCTCCATAGCTTTTAAAGCCTTTCTGGGGGTCGCTCAGGCGCATTGCCAAACTAGCGCGGGCCAGAGGAGGAATCGCCGGCTTGCGGCCGCCGCTGTGCTTTGTTTCCAGAAGTCCTTCGAGTCCGTCAGAGCGGTACTTTCTCAGCCACCGCTGCACTGTAATTCGGTTTACCCCGATCGTCATTGCCAATTCTTTAACTGTCTTAACGTGACAAATTTTGAACAGGTAAAGTGCTTGAATTTTTTGAAAGCCGCTTGCCGTTTTTTGTTCGGTTAACAGGCTTTTTAGTTCTTCAATTGTCTCTGTGATGCTCAGTTTACATACTCCAGCCATACCAATTACCTCACACGGGGATTTGCGCTGTACAATAACTTTGTTTGACAAGGGAGCAAAATTCGCTCCTCTCCTAACCGATCGACTTTTCCTGGCACTAAAGCAATACAAAAGCTATCTAAATTAAACTTTTTCCTTCCTGGACGCACTCAGATGCTCAGAAACCGGTTTTTTTTTTAGCCGGGAGCAAGGGCTGCAACGCGTCTTTTGGTAAAAAACCCGGTTGATGGGTCAGTTTTGTATTTGATGGCACAACCGTCATTGCTAATACTGATATCAGTTAACCGCTCGACTGCAATATTAGCTGCAATAGTTGACTGTTAAGGAATACCATTTACTCTCTTTTTACTAAACATACATCATGGTTTTCCTGGTATTTCTTGGTAATTTTTGCGAAGGTATTGGCGATTTTAAGTCATTAGTTGCTAGCAGACAGGCTTGGTGTGTACACCAGCGATCGCACTTTTATACATACATACCCTTATTTCCCGAAGTGCATTTCTGGCTTTCGCTGTGCAAGAAATCCTGAGAAATCAGCACTCTCACGGCCCGAAACGGGTCGCCCCAATTGACGTTGCAACCGACTTTCGGCCCGTGGGCAAGTATCTGTAAAACTACGCGGGTCGATCGCCAGTTGAGTAAAACACACCTACGGTGGCATGGTCAACTTCTCAGCATTACAGTACCACTATCTGCTATTTTTTTGGGCCTGTCGTGATCGAAACGGTTGTTTCTATGTGATACTACTAACATCAATTAGTGATTGTTGTCACACTAATAGTCGGTCAGCTCAACTAGCCACAAAAAGTTATGGGTTCGATCGCACTTTCCACCTATAGTCTTTTGGATCTACTTGGGAAGTGCGATCGACATTGTTGTTAAAAGTTTTAAATTTAATTTATTTAAAAAATACAAAATAAACTGTTTTGTCCTTGACACTCCCAAAACAATCTAATTTATGGTCGAATCTTGCAGATTGAGGGAAGTGTCGCACTGGGAGTGAATTTTTCAGCATCTAAAATCTAACATGGCAGAACATCCGGTTAAACCAGTTGGCTGAGAGTATTCTTCATTTAAAAGGTGTAGAGAAGCCATAATGAACGTTGACGAACTGCTCAAGCTATATGCAATAGGAGAAAGAAATTTTAGCGGGGTCTACCTGCACGAGGTCTATCTCTACGAAGTAGAATTGATTGGAGCCAATCTGTATGAAGCCGACCTGATTGGAGCCAATCTGTGCAAAGCCAAACTCAACAGAGTCAACTTTGGCAAAGCCAACTTGTGCAAGACTAATTTGAGCAGAGCAGACTTAGCTGGAGCCGACCTCACAGAAGCACTTTTAGCTGAAGCTAACCTGAATCGAGCTGAGTTGATGGGAGCAAATCTTAGCAAAGCAGACTTGAGCGGAGCTTCCCTGATCAAAGCAACTTTAATTGGAGCCAACGTATCTCGGGCAATCCTCAGCGGTGCAGACTTGCACGGAGTAAATCTTTACGGAGTAAACTTACGCAGAGCGGTTCTCACAGAATCCGATTTAATTGGGGCAAACTTGAGCAAAGTAGACCTCAGCGGAGCCGACTTAATGGGAGCGAGCCTAATTAGGGCAGACTTGACTGAAGCGATTTTAAGTGCGTCAGACTTAAGCGGAGCAAATCTGCTGGGAGCAAACCTTACAAAAGTCAACCTGAGCGGAGTATATCTTAAGGGTACGACGATGCCTGATGGCACGATTCACGACTAATTTATTTGTTAATTTTTATGGTTTGCCAGAACCACCGCTTGCAGGGTAACGAGTATTTCGTTGCCCTAATTTATTGGTAGCGAAATGTTTATTTGACACTAAGGTAATACCGAGAACTTCAATTTAGGGTGTCGATCGTACAAGACTTACACAAAAAGTGGTTTTAGGCGCTACTTATAGGGGTAAGGTGCAACCTAAGCACCCTACCTATACAGGTTTTGCGTAAGTATTAAGCAGGCGCGCATCTAATCTTAACAGTCCTGTTTCTTGAAACTCTTGTGGGGCGGGCTTTTAGCCAGAAAAATTAAATCTAAAGGCATAATAGCCGATCGTAGATAGCTGAGAATCAGGCAATAGTTAGCAATATCTGTTATCTTGATTTTCAATTGCTTCGATCAAAGCTAGTTTAGATTTAATATTTTAAATTTTGGACGGTTAACATGAAACTCAGAATCCTCGCTGCTGCAACGCTGCTGACCGCGATCGCCCCGATCGCCCCTGCACCCGCCGAGAACATCCAACACACGCAACAATTACTAGCCACCCGACAGTGTCCCAACTGCGACCTCAGCAGTGCAGGCTTGGTTTTAGCCAACTTAACAGGCGCAAATCTCAAAGGTGCTGACTTGAGGTTGGCTAACCTCAGTCGAGCCAACCTTACCGGGGCTGACCTCAGCGGAGCCAACCTCAGCGGCACCAGTCTGTTTGGCGTCAACCTGACGGGGGCCAACCTCAGCGGAGCCAACCTCACCGGGGCTGACTTGAGAAGTGCCTATCTGGGCGACGCCAATTTGCAAGGCGCCAATTTAACTAACGCCCAACTGCTGGGAGTTAGAGGAATGCCAACTAATATCGGCACCGCTGAAGACTTCTACAGGTTGGGAGTGCAGGAAGCTCAAGCGGGAAACTACAGAAACGCTGTTGATTATTACAATCAAGCCCTGAATCTGAAACCGGATTTAGCAGCAGTTTATTTTGCGCGCAGTATGTCTCGCGCTGACTTGGGAGACTTCGGCGGCGCGACTCAAGATGCTGCTAGAGCAAACCAACTCTTTGCCGCCCAAGGAAATCCCCAAGGTCAGGAATTGTCAAAGCAGTTAGCCGAAGCAATTGTGGCGCGCCAAAAGCCAACCGAACCCCGCACAGCCAGCCGCGGCGACTTTATGAGTCTTCTGGGTTCGATCGGCTCTGTGCTGATCAAGTTGGTTTTACCTTAAGAACTGTTGGCTAATTCAACGGCTTTTCATGCTGCGCCAACCCAAGCGATGCAGACCGTTTCATTAACCCATCTGGCTTTACCAGAAAATTGGGTCTAAAGCCCCGTCCTTTTAGGACGGATTTAATGATCTAAATTTTTTGTTCAAGATGGTAAAATAGCGTAATACTACAGGTAGAATAACCGCCGATACACATGAGACACGCCTGCTCAAACGACTGGTCGGGAAATAATAATAGTTAGTGGGTGGCGAACACCACGAAAAACATAGCTAGGGTAACTAACGTAACCCAGACCAGAAAACTAAAATCTTGAATATTAAACGTACCGTGGGGCACACGGAAACAAGAGAGGAAACTCTCGCTTCGCTTGGGGAGATAAGCCCTCTGGGATTGTTCAAATTAGGCTCAAAACACAGGTTCTATCGAACGGGTTTTTGGTTTAAGTATTGCCTTCATGATGGACAATTTTAAGGTATGTCTGTGAACCAAGAATCCCCGCGCGTTCACGCCGGGGAGTGTCAATAAACCTCTAAAGTATCTAAGGCAGATATACTTAGCCTAGTCTGAATTATATGTCTAGGCTATTTTTACTATTTAAGGACGGAATATGAATAGATTTGAAAATATATCAGTAAGGGGTTTTCGGCGTCTTCAAAATATTGAGCTTGAGATGAGAAATCTCATCGTCATGATTGGTGCAAACGGAGCCGGAAAAACTTCTTTTTTAGATATTCTTTCAATACTAGCAGCTTCAGCAAGTGGAAATTTACAGAATTTATTGCAACTTAAAGGCGGCTTGAATGAAATTTTGACAAGAGGTAAAGTACAAGAACTGGAAATTGAAATTTCAATGCAAGTGCCAGATGAACAACCTTTAATGTACAGCTTAACATTGTCGCCCAAAGGTTTATCCTATGAAGTCAGAGACGAATCTTTAACACAGCAGAGAAATCTCAGCAGAACTGAACCATTCAAGTATATTGAATCACAAGGGTTGGATATTAAATATTTTCAAGAAGGCAGTGGATTTGTGAGACCGAATTGGGAGCATAATCCTCTCGAAACATCGCTTTCTCAAGTTCCTAAAATGTATCGCGAACCAGAGAACCTGAGAAAGAGCCTTGCTTCTTGTACATATTATGGAGCACTCGACGTTTCAGAGAAAAGTCCAATTCGTCTACCTCAAGCAATGCGCCCTGCAAAGTTGCCTGGAGCAAGCGGTGAAAACCTCGTTTCCTGTCTTTATGACCTTCGGGAAACCGATCGTGACCGTTTTGAAATGGTGGAAAATATCATTTCTGCTGCCTTTCCAGATTTCGAGCGATTAAACTTTCCTCCGGTTGCCGCAGGAACTATGTCTATGACTTGGACAGATAGGAATTTTCCTCAGCCTTTCTATGTCCATGAGCTATCAGAAGGAACGCTGCGTTTCCTCTGGTTGGTTGCGCTCCTGCAAAGTCAAACTTTAACAACCGTCACGTTGCTAGATGAACCAGAAGTTAGCCTACACCCGGAACTCTTAAGACACTTAGTTTATCTAATGAGAGAAGCTTCAAAACACACTCAACTGATAGTTGCCACACACTCAGATAGACTCATCAGATTTCTCGATCCAAGCGAGGTTTTGGTCTGCGATTTGGAAGAAGGGGAGGCAAAAATGAGGTGGGGTGACACTTTTAATCTGGATAAATGGTTAGAAGACTATACTCTTGACCAGCTTTGGGCAATGAATATAATGGGTGGCCGCCCATGAAAATTGCTATTTTGGTTGAAGGTGCTACTGAAATGGCATTTAGAGAGAAGCTTCGTGAGTTTCTGCAAAGCCGTTTACAAAAAATGCCCAAACTCCGCTTTATACCACAAGATGGTGGAATTCCCAAGGAAAGGGACCTCAAGCGTCTTGTTGAAAATCTCCTCGATAATGATGGCTATGATGCTGTAATTGCACTTACAGACGTTTATACGGGAAAGCAGCACTTTAAAGATGCCAATGATGCTAAAGAGAAAATGATGACATGGGTAGATAACAACCCAAAATTCTATCCTCACACAGCATCACATGATTTTGAAGCATGGCTTCTTCCCTACTGGACAACTATCCAGAAGCTAGCGAAACACAACCGTTCTGCTCCTAGCGGTTCGCCTGAAACAGTGAATCATCAAAAGCCACCTTCCTATTGGATTAAGGAAATTTTTAGAACAGGAAAATGCAGAAAAGACTATGACAAAGTGAGTGATGGAAAGGCTATTTTGAAAAACAACGATCTGATGATTGCGATTAAAGCTTGTCCAGAGCTAAAAGCTTTTGTGAATCGAATTATCTCTCTCTGCGATGAAGATAAAATAATTTCTTGATGTCCGATGTTAGAGCCCCGACTTCTTAAAGAAGTCGGGGCTCTGGGTGTTCAGTTTTTTAGGTTGTTCTAGCTAATTCAACGGAATGTCGATCGAGAACTGAGTACCCTGACCCGGTAGAGAAACACAGTTGAGTACCCCTTGGTGTTTCTCTACAACAATTTGATAACTGATCGACAGTCCTAAACCCGTGCCCCGACCGACGGGTTTAGTCGTAAAAAAGGGATTAAATATGTAAGAAATTAACTCCTTGGGAATGCCGTTACCATTGTCAGCTATACAAATTCTTACCGTTTTTTCATCGATTAATTTAGTATGAATCCGAATGGAAGGGGATGAAGAATCAGGAATCAAACATTCGCTACTGGCGTTCATATCTACTGACTCGACAGCTAGTTGTTGGGAGCTTAAATATGTCGCTGCTGCACTTTTTCCGGGGGATAGAACATTTAAAATTCGCTCTGCTTGTCCCATTTCTAGGGCATCAACGGCATTGCTAATCAGATTCATAAATACCTGATTGAGTGAGCTGGCATAGCACTCGATTAGTGGCAAATCGCCGTACTCTTTAATGATTTCTACGGTAGCGCGATCGGACGTGGCTTTGATCCGGTGCTGCAAAATCAAGAGGGTACTGTCGATGCCCTCGTGAATGTCAACGGCTTTTTTCTCGGCTCGATCGCTCCTGGAAAAATTGCGTAAAGATACGACTAACTGGCGGATGCGCTCAACTCCGACTTTCATGGAACCCAAAATTTTGGGTAAATCTTCGGCAAGAAACTCGATGTCGATCGCTTCGGAGCACTCGCTAATTTCTGGGTTGGGATTGGGGTAGTGTTGGCGGTAGAGTTCCACCAAGCAGAGCAAATCTTTGGTATATTCACTGGCATGGGACAGATTGCCGTAGATAAAGTTAACGGGGTTATTGATTTCGTGGGCGACTCCCGCCACCAGTTGTCCGAGACTGGACATTTTCTCGGTTTGAATCAATTGGGCTTGGGTATTGTGCAATTCTGTGACGGTTTGGGCTAGCTGTTCGGCTTTTGCTCGATCGGCTGCTGCTGCATTCAGACTTTCTTGATAAAGTTCTGCTTGGTGAATGGCGATCGCAGCTTGAGCGGCCAAATGTTGCAGCAACTCCTGTTCTGCTGTTTCCCAAACCCTCGGGCCCGAACACTCGTGGGCAATCAGCAACCCCCACAATTGGGAATCTTTGCCGATCATCGGCACAACTAAACTTCCCCTCACCTGCAAACTTTCCAAAAATTCCCGGTTACAGGGCGTTAAATCATCAGTATAAATATCATTAATTGCTCGTACCCGTCCGGCTCGGTAAAAGCAGTCTGAGCCTTCGGGGAAGCATTCTTGTGGAGATTTGAGACCTAAAATTGACTCCCACTGGCCGCGAACAGCTTCGACAACGACCTCGCCCTCGGAGCCTGCGGCAAATTGGTAAATTACCGTGCGATCGGTATCCAACAAAACTCTCACTTCTCGCACAATAGTTTGCAGTATCGTTTTTAAATCCAAGGTGCTGCGAATTTGGTCTCTAACTCGCGTCAATACTTGAGCAAAGTCCAAGGATTTTTGCAATTGGACGGTACGTTCTTCAACTTGGCGCTCCAAGTTGCCATTCAAAGCCTGCACTTCTTGATAAAGAATGTACTGCCCAATTGCCGCACAAAATTGGCTGCCGATAGCTACAGCTTGCTCGATCTCCTCCCATTTCCACTCGGGCGACTGACCTTTTTTGATTTCTCTCCAGACTTCAAAGGATTGTCTGGGAAGCATTTGTGCAGCGCTGCTGTCAAAGCGTCCCGCCCACATTTTTTCGGTATCAATTTCATTGCGAAAAACGGTCAAACAGCCGACTACTTGTTGTTGGTAGTGCAGAGGAATTACCAGCAAACCCCGAATTTGAGTAGATTGGAAAGCTGGAACTAAAACTCTAAATAGAGGTTCTTTGTATAAGTCTGTAATTATCCAAACTGGGAATTGAGAATTATAAATTGGGAAATTGGGAAACTCTTCTTTATTTTTAAATCCTTTGCTTAGCCATTGCTGCCAGAGGGGATGAGCTTCGATCGCCCTAACTGTTTCCCACTCGGGAAGTTTGGGTTGCTCGCCTGCTTTGAACAGTTCAAAACTAGCATCACCTGGAGCAGTCCGATCGCTGGTAGCAATGGGAAATGCTCGATCGATCTTAGCCGCCGATAACTGTTCGCCGTTAGTTTTCGAGGGATTGAGATAGAGTCTGCCGCCGCTGCCGCCCAAAGCGGTGACAGTGGCTTCTAAAGCCTGTTGCAATTGAATGTTAGCCTGACCGTACAACAAAGCTGTTATCCGGCTCACCGTGGCTTCCCGGGCGGCTTGAGAGCGGGTTTGCTGGAGCAGGATCGAGTGGCCGATGGCGATCGACAATTGATCTGCTACGAGCTGAACTACTTCTAAATCTGTTGATGAAATATTGCGGGGGGCCGAGTGGTGAGCCACTAAAAGCCCCCACAATTCGATGTGAGTTTGGCGATCGTTTCCTGGCTCGTATCTAGTCAAGCACGCGGGGGCCTCGCAAATCTCTGTTTTGCTGTTTTGCGACTGGTTCCTGCGGTGCAAAATCGGCACGACTAAGGAAGATTGCACTTTCATTGCCATCAGGTAAGCTGTGTGGCACGGATCGAGCGATCGGTAGTGCATTTCTTCCTTTGCTAAGGGTTGGCCGGTTTCGGCAGTATCAAGGGGACTCAGGACGATCGTCCCGGAGTTAACATCTACGATCGTGCGCTGGCGCATACTGACATACATCTCCCGCGCGTAGGAAGGAATGTCGTCTGCTGGAAAGTGCAGGCCTTTCAAAGAAGGGAGACGGTTGTTATTAATTGATTCGGCAACAACTTCGCCGCTGCTGTCGGCACTAAATCTGTAAATCATGATGCGGTCTGTTTTCAAAAAAGACCGCACTTCTGCTACCGTACTGGTTAAAATTTCTTCTAATTCTAAAGATTGGCGGATGCGTTCAGTTATCCCCCTTACCAAAACTTCTCTGTCTAGTTTATGATGTAATTCTCGGGTATTTTCGGTGAGTTCCATAAATCTCCTTTTTAAATAATAAAACGATTGTAAGAAGTTTTGATGTGCTGTCAGAGCGATCGGACTCAGGCGACATCACTCTCAGTTTTTCACTCAGCCGAGCTGTACAGTTAATCGGCAGGACAATGATTAGATGCGACGGTGTATCCCCTCTGCGGGTCTGCGAAGGAAAATCTGCGCTTTCGACAGGCAGAGCGACTTAACCAAATAATAATTATTATTTTAATCTTCTTATAAATTTCTCGCAATCTTAAACTCTCAATATCAGAATTATTGATTGTTAAGATAACTTGACATTTGTTTGTATAACTTCATATAATTGAGGATTAACGAAAGAATTTGAGTTTTTATCAGCCCCCCTGGCGTTGACAGATTTCGCTGCGCGCGCTCATCAGAATTTTACCCAAATGATTTTGGCCGGTGCGATCGCAGCCACAGCCCCAGTAGTAATCCGTTGGCGAATCCTCCACAATCACTCGATCCCCTGTGGCGAGGAGAATAGCTTGAATTTCTGTATGGGTGAGAAACTTAGTTAAAACTGCTTCGCGCATAATTGGAATTTTCACCGATTCCCAATCAGCGCGCATCCGGTGGTTTGGATCGCGACCTAATTTGGCGGCTTCTTGGGGAGTGGGTACGGCTCGAATCGCCGCCACTAATCTTTCATCAGCGCTTCGGACAAATTTTTGGGCTTGATAGTAATGTTCCACAGTCAACCAATCTTGACCGTGCAGGTAAATGTCGTGTAGTGAAAAATTAGAAAAGCAGCCGTAAGGCTCCTCTACTTTATAAAAATAAATTATCATATTTATTTTAGATTTGGCGATTTTAGATTTTAGATTGTACAGGATTTACGCATAACCTATGTATAGCAGTTGACAGTTGACAATTGACAATTGACAGTTGGTTTTTAACAGTGAG
>JAUBOH010000015.1:27539-35551 GCA_036700145.1 Microcoleus occultus BM001215366 | reverse complement strand
ATCCGGTGCGCGATCGCCCGCCAGAAACGGCAAGCAGAATGTCAAAAAAGTCAACAAAAATACCCGCAGATTGTTGACAGTATCAAAGACGTAGTTTTTGAAACAAATAATGCTGGAATTTGGACTTTTATTAATCCGGCTTGGACGGAAATTACCGGGTTTACGGTTGATGAAAGCTTAGGAACTTCCTGTTTGAGTTACATTTATTCTGACGATCGATACCAATATTTAAATTCGTTTAGAAGTCTGAGCGAAAATCAAGAAACATCCTGCTGCTATCAAAGTCGATATGTTACCAAGAATGGCGAAATTCGCTGGGTGGAAGTGCAGGAATTTTTGATGTTTGGCTGGAACGGCGCGGTGCAGGGGACGACAGGAACTATCAACGATATTACGGATAAAGTTTTAGCCCTCTCAGAATTAGAAGCCAGTAAAAAGTTTTTGAATTATACGATCGATGCAGTCGCCGATCCCATTTTTGTTAAGGACGAACAGCACCGCTGGATACTGTTAAATGATGCTTTTTGCAAGCTGATCGGCAAGCAGCGCGAGGAACTGCTAGGTCACTCGGATTACGACTTTTTCCCAAAAGAAGAAGCTGAGATTTTTTGGCAGAATGACCAACAAGTGTTTAGGACGGGGGAAGAAAACGAGATCGAGGAAATATTTACGGATGCCAGCGGCGCCAAGCACATTCTGTCTACTAAAAAAACTCTGTTTGAAAATACTGATGGCAGTAAAATTCTGGTCGGGATAAGTCGAGATATTACTCAGGATAAACGCAAACAATTAGCGGTGCGAGAAAGCGAAGCTAGACTGCGGCAACTTGCTGCCAATTTGCCGGGAATAATTTATCAATTTCGGCTCTCAACCGACGGTAAAATGTCTTTTCCTTACATTTCTTCTGGCTGCCGCGATTTATGTGAACTTGAACCCGAAAATATTCAGCAGAATCCCGAATTAATGTTCAATTGTATTCATCCAGACGATCTCCCAAAAATTCAAGAATCTATTGCTGTTTCTGCAGCTAATATGCAGCCTTGGCAGCAGGAATGGCGCGCGATCGTGCCGTCGGGAAAACTTAAGTGGATGCGAGGTGCTTCGAGACCGGAACGAGTTGATTGTCCGACTAAAATAGGGCAGGAAGGGGATATAGTTTGGGAAGGTATTGTGCTGGATATTACTGATTTAAAACAGGCAGAAGCAGGTTTGCGGGAGAGTGAAGCCAGATTTCGATCGCTGGTTGAGAATATCCCAGGTGCTATCTATCGCTGCTTGCATGACCCCGATTGGACGGTGGTATTTGTTAGCGATGAAGTTGAGGCAATTAGCGGCTATCCTGCTGGGGATTTTATTCGCAACAACCGCTTGAGTTTTGGGAGTATTATCTATGAGGCCGATCGCGAAATGCTCGATCGGCAAATCGGGGCAGCGGTAGAGTCGAAACAGCCGTACTATGTAGAATACCGAATTGTTCGCGCTGACGGCGCGGTGCGGTGGATCTCGGAAAGAGGCAGGCCAAGTTACGATTCAGCAGGGCAAGTTTTGTGGGTGGATGGAGCGATTTTTGATATTACCGATCGCAAAAGCGCCGAACTGACTCTGTGCTTGGTAACTCAAGCTGTAGACAGCGCTAGCGATGCGATCGCGATCGCCGATTTGGACGGTTATTCAATTTATCACAATCAAGCATTTATTCAGCGCTACGGCTATACAGTTGAGGAACTAAATAATGCCGGCGGCCCAGCAGTAATGTACGCCAAATATCAAGATTTGAGAAAGTTATTTAAGGTGCTGCGGAAAGGTTTGTCCTGGAGCGGTGAAATTGAACTCAAGGCTAAAAATGGCGAATTTATAGAAACTGTATTGCGAGCTGACTGCATTAAAGATAGCACCAGTCAACCAATAGGAATGATGGCGATTATTGCCGACCTCACAGAACTCAAACGCGCCGAATCGGCATTGAAACTCAGTCAAGAACGATTGCAGTTGGCAGTATCGGGCAGCTCTTTGGGGCTGTGGGATTGGAAGCTAGCTACTGGCGAAACTTTTTTTGATTGGCAGTGGAAATCAATGCTCGGCTATGCAGATAATGAAATAGAAAATAATGTAAACTCTTGGGAAAAACTGCAACATCCAGAAGACAAAATGAGGGTAATGTCAGTTTTAGAAACTTATTTAGAAGGTGGCAGCGATAGCTATGAAGTTGAATTTAGGCTGCTCAATAAAACCGGAAATTGGCAGTGGGTTATGGCGGTGGGTAAGGTGGTCGAGTACGACGAATGGGGGGCGCCGCTGCGGATGGCTGGTACTCATAAAGATATCAGCGCCCGCGTTGCAGCAGAAGCCGAAAAAACGCATTTGATCGCGTCTCTGCAACAACTTGCCGGCCAGTTGCAAGACGCGCAAAAAATTGCCCGCATCGGCAATTGGGAATTCGATATTGAGTCAGGAGTTATCACTTGGTCGGAGGAACTGTTTCGAGTTTACGGTCGAGAATTGAATCTGCCGCCGACAAGCGAAGAACTTTTAGAACAAATTCATGCCGATGATAAAGAAAGGTTTATAGAAGTTGTGCAAAAGGCAATCAATGAAGGGACAGCTTACGACATCGACCACCGCATCTATTTTCGATCGGGAGAGATCGGGTACGTTAACGGTAAAGGACAAGCTGTTAAAAATGAGTTCGGTCATGTGGTGCGGCTGTTTGGGACGGCAATGGATATTACCGATCGCAAAACAGCAGAAATTGCTTTGCAAGAAAGCGAACAGCGATTTCGAGCTGTATTTGAACAAGCGGCGATCGGCATTGTCAAAGTGCGGCCGAACGGTCAATTTTTGAATGCAAACCAAGGCTTTTGCAAGATAGTTGGCTACTCTGAATTGGAACTGAAAGCGCGAAATGTTTGGGAGATTTCTCACCCGGAAGATGTGGAAGCAGATGTTGAGTCTGGCCAAAGACTGTTAGCTGGGGAAATTTTAAATTATTCACTTGAGAAACGCTTTGTTCGCAAAGACGGTTCATTTGTTTGGGCTAATGTGACTGTATCTTTAGTGCGGGATGGGTTTGGGGAACCGAGCTACGGAATTGCTGTGATTGAAGATATTAGCGATCGCAAACTTGCCGAGGCTATCTTGCGCCAGCAATTAAAGCGAGAACGGCTGGTGGTAGGGATGCTGGAACGCATTCGCTCTTCTCTCAATTTAGAAGAAATTTTGACAAAAGCTGTTGCTGAAGTACGGCATTTTTTGCAAACAGACCGGGCAATTATTTATCAGTTTAATCTTGATTGGAGCGGTTTTGTAAGTGTCGAGTCGGTGGGCGAAAATTGGCTGCCGATGCGGGGAATAACTATTAACGATCCCTGCTTTCAAAACAGCTATGTTTCTGCTTGCGAACAGGGTCGCACTGTAGCTGTGGATGATATTTACAAAGCCGGTCTTTCCGAGTGCCATATTAATTTATTAGCTCAGTTTCAGGTGCGAGCTAATTTGGTAGTGCCGATTTTGCAGGGCGAGAAGTTGTGGGGGCTATTGATGGCCCACGAGTGCGCGGGCCGCCGCCGCTGGCTGGAAATTGAGGTGGAGTGTCTCAAACAAATTAGCGTGCAGTTGGCGATCGCGATCCAGCAATCGACGCTGTTCGAGCAAGCACAAACTGAAATTGCCGATCGCAAACAAGCCGAGTTAGCTTTGCAGGAATCGGAAGCCCGAGAACGCTCAAAAGCGCTAGAGTTAGAAACAGCTATTAACAAACTCAGAACTACTCAAGCTCAGCTTGTTCAAAATGAAAAAATGGTGAGTTTGGGTCAGTTAGTTGCGGGTGTGGCTCACGAAATTAATAACCCCGTTAGCTTTATTCACGGCAATCTCAGTCCGGCTCGCGGTTACAGTTTAGATTTGCTGGAATTGATTAAAGTTTACCAGGATTACTGTCCCGATCCTCCCGCAGAAGTGTTGGATAAAATTGATGCAATAGACTTGGATTATATTGCTGAGGATTTCCCGAAATTGTTTAGTTCGATGCAAGTAGGAACCGAGCGAATTGTCGAGATTGTTAAATCGCTGCGCAACTTTTCGCGTTTGGACGAGTCCGCTGGGAAGTCGGTTAACATTCACGAGGGAATTGACAGCACTTTGATGATTTTGCAAAATCGCTTGAAATCTCACAGCAGCCGTCCGGCGATTCAGGTAGTTAAAGATTACCAGCTATTGCCGCAAGTTGAGTGTTTTCCGGGGGAGCTGAATCAGGTATTTATGAATATTTTGATTAATGCGATCGATGCTTTGGAAGAACGGGACAAGCAGCGTTCGATCGAGGAGTGCGATCGGCATCCGAGCTCGATCGCCATTCGCACTTATCAGGCTGCTGCGGGCTTCGCAGCGGTATCTATTGCGGACAACGGGGGGGGGATGTCGGAGTCGGTGCGATCGAGGCTGTTTGACCCGTTTTTCACCACCAAGCCTGTGGGCAAGGGTACGGGTTTGGGACTGTCGATTTCTCACTCGATTGTAGTCGATCGGCACGGCGGCCGATTGAGCTGTATTTCAACACCGGGAGAGGGTGCGGAGTTTTTGATTGAAATTCCAGTGCGATCGAATTTAACTGCTGCGAAACGAAATTAGGGGGAATTGGTAATCGGTAATCGGTAATTAATTTGCGAATAATCTATCATATTATGTCCGCTAAAACAAGCACGGTAAAATTGGTTCGATCGTTCGGACTTTAGTCCTCATCAAAACTTTTAGGACTAAAGTCCTCACTACAAACCTTTATTGTGCGCGAGTCTTACGCGATTTGCACAAATCAATCTCGCATTGATATATTAGCGGTAAAAAGCTAAGATTTTTTAATAGTTAATTGCGGCGCATCATCAAATAAAAATAGCAACTGTCAACTTACCATTTGTAAAGTTATGACTTGTTCTCCAAGTGAAACTAAACAGCCCAAACAAGCGCCGATCGCCACTTTATCGGGTGCGGGCGAAAATTGCTGGCGCGACTGGGCCGATCGCGTTCCAGTCATGCTGTGGATAGCAGATGCAGAGAGCGGCTGCAATTATTTTAATTTGCAGTGGACAGAATTTACCGGGCTGACTGAAGCACAAATTTCGGAGCGGGGTTGGATGCAAAACATTCATCCTGACGATTTAGATTCTTGGGAGCAAATATATCTGAATGCTGGGAATTTAAACTCGAATTTTAAGCGAGAATATCGGCTGAAAAGAGCTGACGGTGAGTATCGGTGGATTGAGGAGACAGCAGTTGCTAAATTGACGCCTGAAGGTGAATTTCAAGGGTCGATCGCCACGGCGACAGATATTAGCGATGCCGTGGCGGCAGCTACGCAACGCAAAAATACCGAAATCGCCCTGGAACAAGCAAATAAAATCATAGAATCCGGTTTAAATCGCTTTGATTTAGCTGTTACCGCCTCTTTTGAGGGTATTTGGGATGGGCCAATTGTTCCCCAAGACCTATTTAACCCGCAAAATTTCATGTATTGGTCGCCTCGATTTAAAGAATTGCTCGGCTATGAAGACAGCGAGTTTGAAAATGTTTTAGGTAGCTGGATATCGCGATTGCATCCAGAAGATGGAGACCGCGTATTTCAAGCAATCAAAGCTCACTTAGAACAAAGAACGCCTTTCAAAGATATAGAATATCGCCTGCAAAAAAAAAGCGGCGAATACCTCTGGTTAGCTGCTCGCGGACAAGCACTTTGGGATAAAAATGGTACACCGCTGAGATTTGCTGGTTCGATTCGAGACATTAGCGATCGCAAACAAGCCGCCGGCGAAGTATTAGAATACCAGCGAAAACTCGAAGAAACTCAAAAAATAGCTCATATCGGCAACTGGGAATTTGACCTCGCTACTGGCGAGATTACTTGGTCGGATGAATTAAAGAGAATGTGCGATCGAGAACTTGATCTATCAGCACCAAGTTATCCAGAACTTGTGGAGCAAATTCATCCCAACGATAGAGGGCGCTTTCAAACAACTATACAGGAATCGATCGCGCTGCAC
The DNA here is from genome assembly GCA_036700145.1 of Microcoleus occultus BM001215366. Lineage (GTDB taxonomy): Bacteria > Cyanobacteriota > Cyanobacteriia > Cyanobacteriales > Microcoleaceae > Microcoleus. The sequence continues at coordinate 29,522 of JAUBOH010000015.1, read as the reverse complement.
CAACCCTACGAAATTGACTACCGCATTTACCATTCCAACGGAGAAATCAGATATCTGATCGGCTGGGGGCAAGTCTTGCAAAACCAGGAAGGCGAAGTTGTAAAATTATTCGGAGCTGCGATCGATATTACCGATCGCAAACAAGCAGAATTAGCGCTGCAACAAAGCCAAAAACGCCTGTGTACCGTGATCGACAACGCACCCGTAGTTTTGTCCTGCATTAACCGTCACGGCATATTTACAGTTTCCGAAGGAAAAGGATTAGAACCTCTAGGATTTAAGCCGGGAGAAGCAGTAGGCTTATCGGTTTACGAACTGTACAAAGATTCTCGCCCAATTCTCGACAATATTAACTTGGTTTTGGCAGGAGAGCAAAGAACCTGGTCTGCCGAATTAAACGGGGCTATTTACGAGACTCGCGCCGCGCCAATATTAGATGAAAAAGGAGAAGTGGCAGGATTAATTGCTGTTTCGGTTGACATCACAGAAAGGGCGCTGGTTGAAGAAGCTTTGAGACAAAGCGAGGCAAAACTGCGCCTAATTCTCGAAAATATGCCAGTAATGCTGAGCGCTGTTGATGCCGATCGCAATATCATAGTTTGGAACCGAGAATCGGAACAAGTGCTGGGTTACAGCACCGCAGAACTTGTCGGCAACCAACAAGCCATACAGCGGCTCATCCCTGATGTCAACTACCGCAAAAAAATCTTTAAAAAAGTTGTAGAATTCGGTCACAATTTTCGCGATTTAGAAGTAAAAATTCAGGCGGCTGACGGCAGCGTCAAAACAATTGCTTGGTCTAATGTTTCTGCTGACTTTTCCGTACCCGGCTGGGATTTTTGGGGAATCGGTGTCGATGTTACGGAGCGAACAGCAGCAGAATTGGCAGTGCGAGAATCGGAAGCCCAACTCAGAGAACAAGCCGCGCAATTAGAAATAGCTTTTCACGCGCTCGCCCATACTCAAGCGCAGCTCGTGCAAAGCGAAAAAATGTCTTCTTTGGGTCAATTAGTTGCGGGAGTAGCTCACGAAATTAACAATCCTGTCAGCTTTATCTTTGGCAATATCAGCTATGCCAAAGATTACACAAATGATTTGTTGAGAATTCTCGAACTTTACCGCGCCGCGTATCCAGAACCCACCGCCGAAATTCAGGCAGAACTTGAGGAAGTTGAGTTAGAGTTTATCCAAGAAGATTTGCCGAACCTGCTGGATTCAATGGCAGTAGGAGCGCATCGCATTCAGGAGATTGTCAAGTCTTTGCGTACTTTTTCGCGTCTGGACGAAGCTGATTTTAAGGCGGTGAATTTGCATGAAGGAATCGACAGCACTTTGATGATTATCGCTCACCGTTTGAAGCCGGAAGGAGATAAACCGGCTATTTCCATAATTAAAGAGTACGGCAATTTACCGCAAGTTGAATGTTACTCGGGTCAATTGAATCAGGTGTTTATGAATTTGTTGGTTAATGCGATCGATGCTGTGGAAGAAAAAGATAAAAATTTCGCATCTGCCGGGGATGGTTCGCCAATTCATACAATTAAGATTCGCACGGAAGTTGTGGAGGGCGATCGAGTGAAAATTGCGATCGCCGACAGCGGTACCGGCATTCCCGAGTCAGTGCAGCAGCGGTTGTTCGACCCGTTTTTTACCACGAAACCGGTCGGGAAAGGCACGGGATTGGGATTGGCTATTAGTTACGAAATTGTAGTTAAAAAACATCTCGGGAAATTGCTGTGCAATTCAGAATTAGGAATTGGTACCGAGTTTGCGATCGAAATACCGATCCGCCAACCGCAGGCAGAAGAAAACTTGTGATCGCAGGTAGGGAAACGGCACTATGCCCTTCTTCGTGTCAACTTAAGGTCAAAGTTAGTCACAGACTCGTGTTTGACAATTAGGCCTAGATCCCCCCTAACCCCCCTTAAGAAGGGGGGGACAAGAGTCTTCTCAAAGTCCCCCTTCTTAAGGGGGATTTAGGGG
>JAUBOH010000015.1:0-27439 GCA_036700145.1 Microcoleus occultus BM001215366 | reverse complement strand
GAAGGGGGGGACAAGAGTCTTCTCAAAGTCCCCCTTCTTAAGGGGGATTTAGGGGGATCTAGACTGGGTAAAAGCGATATTTATCAAGGTTTTTAATCTTAAGTTGACACCTAGGAGCTTTTGGAGTGTCCCTACCTATAAAATAACCATTATCAGGTTTGCAGTGGGGACTTGCATTCTTGATAAATCAGAGGATTTGCATTCCTCACTACAAACCTAAAGCGGTTAAAGGGGAAGATTCCGATTTGCCGATGGCGTGACAAATGCGATTTTTGCCTTCGGTTTTGGCTTGATAAAGGGCGCTGTCAGCGCTGCGAATTAGGGTGTCGGGAGATTCCTCGCCAGAAGGAACCGCCGTAGCAATGCCGCAACTGAGGGTAACGTAGGGGCCGATCGACGATCGCGCGTGGGGCAGTTTCAAGCTGGCGATACCGTCGCAAATTTTCCGGGCGACAACGCTGGCCCCTTCGGCGCTGGTGTTGGGGAGCACTACGGCAAATTCTTCGCCGCCGTAGCGGGCGGCCAGATCCCCAGCCCGCTTGGCCGATCTGGCGATCGCCCCGGCAACTTGGCGCAAACAATCGTCGCCGCCGAGGTGGCCGTAAAACTCGTTGTAAAGTTTAAAAAAGTCGATGTCAAACATAATTAAAGACAACGGCAGTTCCTCTCTTGCCAATCTGCGCCACTCTAACATCAAAACGCGATCGAACTGGCGGCGGTTGGCAATGCCCGTCAGTCCGTCAGTAGTTGCCAGTTGCTGCAATTTTTGATTGGCTATTGCTAGCTGGCGATAAAGTTGAGATTGTTCGATCGCGATCGCCACTTGATTTGCCAAGTGCTGTAAAAAATCAATTTCCCACTGCTGCCATTCCCTGACACCGCTGCAATTGTATGCTGTCAGCATTCCCCACAAACTATTGCGATTTTCGGCGATCGAATCCGGTGCACTTGAACCCTGCGCCTGCGGTTTGCCTCTTGCCGGCAGCGAGATATAACTTTCGGCTGCATCTTCTGTTTTTTCAGGTTCCCAAACAGTGCCTTCTCGTCTTTTGTTTGCCGTTTCCCAGTCGCCAGATTGCCAAATTGGCACGCTTAAAACTGCTGCAATTTCACAATCTGCCAGCAACTCTTTGCAACTTCCAGCCAATGCGGCAGTGCTGACATCTGCTATTGCTTGTACCGACTGGGATTCTACTAAAACAAAGCATGACACCGCCAAAGCAGCAGTAATATTTTGGTTTTCAATATAACCGAATGGCAAACCGTCACCTGCGACAATCGCACCTTTTTGATCGTCGAATTGAGACGCCCAATCCTGACAGCGATAAATTAAAACGCGGTCTGTTTTGAGAAATTGGCGCACTTGTGCAACGGTACTTTGCAGAATGCTTGTCGCGTCTATTGACGATCGAATATGTTCGATCATTTGTCCCAACAGCCGCTCTCGGAGGGCTTGTTGCCGCAGTTGTTCTTCGATGCGCTGACGTTCGATCGCGTAATGGATTGCTCGCACCAGCAGAGTTCTATGAAATCTTCCCTTTACCAAACAATCTTGAGCGCCCGATCGCAATACCGACAGCGCCGTATTTTCATCGTTGATATCTGTCAGCACCAAAATTGGCACTGTGGGCGATCGGGCTTTCAAGATGGCGAGATCCTCGCTTCCCCCCAAACTGTCTGACACTGACAAATCTAATAATACGGCGTCAAACTTTTCTGCTTCCAGACACGCGAGTCCTATCTCCACAGACTTAACGGTTTGGAGGCGAAACAGAGACTCGCTGAATGACCCTAAAAGGTCTTCGATCAGCGTCGCATCTGCCAGATTATCCTCAACCAACAAAATTTTTAGAGATTTGTTACGTGTTAACACAACTATAGCGTTCGGAGCGGGTGGAAGGAAACTTTTTAGTTTTGAGAGCGATACTTGCGATCGGGCCAATATATCCGCCTATCAAATTCAGTCTACACTCAAACTATCGATCTAGCCATCAATTAAAGCAACCGCGCCCGACGGCGAGGACATTCTCGCATTGCACAAACATGAGCTTTTCTTCCTTCCTTCCTTCCTTCCTTCCTTCCTTCCTTCCTTCTGACTTCTCTCGCAACGATAACTAAAGCCTTCTGACGAATTCAGAAGGACTTCTGCTATAAAGCTTACAGATCCTGGGGCGGAAGCGAAACGATTTCAAACCAATACTGACATAAAGTCTTCATTACTTCAACCAATCCTTCAAAAGTGACTGGTTTGGATATGAAAGAATTAGCACCCAAACGGTAGCAAAGCAAGATATCTCCGCTGCGGTGCGACGTTGTGAGGATCACAACCGGAATTTGTTGCAAGTCGGAGTCCGATCTGATCGAAGTTAGTGCTTCTCGCCCGTCAAGCCTCGGCATATTCAGATCCAAAAGTATCAAGTCTGGCCGGTGCCAATTGCTGCTACCAGCATATTGACCGCGACGGTACAAATAGTCTAGCACTTGTTCTCCATTTTCCACAAATTCGCTCCTAATAGCTAATCGAACTTCTCGCAGCGCTTCCTCCACCAAAAAGCGCGTGTCCTCGTCATCGTTGGCTATTAAAATAGTAAATTTTTTCTGTTTATAATTCACGGCTTTGCCTCACTACCAACGGATTTTGTGAGGCGGCGGGACTTGGAGCGGTGTCTGAACGCCTGCAAAGCATCTGTTACCATCATCCTGCCAATCTGACCTACCGCACTGAATTTGTGTTGCAGCAATTTGAGGTTTTGTATGATTGGCAAAGGTTTGCGAATCATGCTCGTTTCACTTGGCAGTCTGTCGGAGAATCGGCAAACTGCAAAGACATCACAAATGCTTGTGGGCGAACTACTAGGGAAACTGCTGCATCCCAAAGCAAGATGCTCTGGATACAGTTGAAACAAACTGACAAGTCTGGCGCGCACCGCTGATTTTTAAGTTGTATGAGGGTCGAGCTAATAGATATATACTGATGGATTTTTAGCTCGATGTCATCAGTGAATATGCTACACTTTTTGAGCATTTGTGTAAATAAAAGATAAAGATATTTAAAGTTTAAGTAAATGACTGGTAACTGTTGCAGGCGGAATGCCGACTTCACTTAGGTACAGGAACAGAAAAATAAAAAGTCGAGCCTCGATCGGGTTCTGATTCTACCCAAAGGCGGCCGCCGTGTCGATCGACAATTCTTTGACAAATCGCTAAACCGATACCCGTTCCCGAATACTCTTTTTGAGTGTGCAAGCGCTGAAAAATCTGAAAAATTCGCGGATGGTACTGTTCGGGAATGCCAATACCGTTGTCCTGCACCGAAAACACCCAGTTATCCCCCTGACGCGAAGCACCGAAGACCACCACTGGTGCCAAACTGCTGCGGTACTTAATGGCATTATCAATTAAATTTTGAAACAGTTGCAGCAGTTGAAAACTATCACCTATTACCATCGGCAAATCGCCCCTAGTTACAGAAGCTTGATTCTTGCGGATAGCCAACTGCAAATTAGCACAAGCATCCTCAAAAACCTGATTGCAATCTATCAGATCAAAAGGTTTCTGACTGCGGCCCACCCGCGAATATTCCAGCAAGTCATCAATCAGCGCCTGCATCCGCACGCAAGAATTAACAATATTCCCGATAAATTTATTCCCTTGAGCATCAAGTTGGTTGTGACAGCGCCTTTCTAATAGTTGAGCGTAGCCTGCAATCGTACCCAAAGGCGCTTGCAAATCGTGAGAAGCTACGTAAGCAAACTGTTCCAGTTCGGTATTAGAACGAGTTAATTCTTGAGCGTAACGCGTTTGAGTTTCTAAACTCGACTGCAGTAGCTCTTGTACCAGTTTGCGCTCGGAAATATCCTCGATCGCACAAATCAAATACTGCGGCGTCCCCTCCGCATCGCGCATTGCCGAAACAGTAACATTCGCCCAGCGCACTTCCTCATCTTTGCAGATCAAACGCTTTTCCCGAGAAAAAGTTTCAATCTCGCCCGATAACAGCAAGCGCACGTATTCTCTGTCAGCTTCGATGTCATCCGGGTGAGTAATAGCCTCCCAGTTTTGCTGCAACAATTCCGATTCTGCATAGCGGACTATTTGGCAAAAGCCGGGATTTACCCGCATAAATTGACCGCAGAGCGCGGTTTTAGCTATGCCTACTGCTGTTTGCTCAAAAATCGCGCGGAAGCGTTCTTCGCTTTCTCGCAGGGCAATTTCTGCTCGTTTGCGATCGGTGATATTGCGAAAAGTTACTGCCAGACCATCGTTTAATTTGACCGCGACAATGTGCAGCCAAGCACTGGTATCTCGATCGCGTTCGTAAAAAAAATCTTGGTCTACACTTTCTCCTGTTTCTACTACAGAAACGTACAAATCAAATAACCCGTTACTGCCGACTTCTGGAATTTCTGCCAACAAATACTTGCCAACTATCTGATTGAATAGAAGACCCGAAACTTTTTCGGCTGCAGGGTTGATCAGCAGCCACTGGAAATCCACAATATTTCCCTGACTGTTGCGGACGGCAGAATAAGCAACCACACCGTCTAAGGAACTATTTAATATGCTAGCAAGCAGCGACTGCGACTGTTGCAGTTGGGCGTTTTGCTCTTTTAATTGCTGTTGCAGTTTTTGCAGACCGACTTGCTTGTCAATGCGCGCTAAAACTTCTTCTACTTGAAATGGTTTGGCAATATAGTCTGCGCCGCCCACTCTAAAAGCTTGTAATTTATCGTTGATGTCATCTAATACGCTTAAAAAAATCACCGGAATTTGTGCGGTTTCCGCTGTTGCTTTTAGCCTCAGACAAACTTCATAACCGTTCATTTCCGGCATTCTAATGTCGAGCAAAATTAAATCCGGGCAATGGGCGATCGCAGCATTTAACGCCAGTTGACCGCAAATAGCTCGATAAACCTGATACCCCTGGGCTGTTAGCAGCTCGGACAAGAACCGCAGATTGCTCGGTTGGTCGTCAACCACCAATACTTTAATTGCGCTATTATCCATTTATTTTAAACTCGATTGAGTTAAATCCATTATCCTGTCGAGCCGGTAATCGACCAGCAAATCTTTTAAAGCATCAGCTAAAGTTGGATGACTTTCACAAATGCGATCGACAATTTGAATCGCCAGCTCTTCATTAACATCATTAGCTGCGTCGTAGAGTTCCTGCACCCAATTTCGAGGCATCTGGGCCAGCAGCAGCTTGAAAAATGAATCGGGTTTTTCGCTAATAAAATAATGCCGTAAATTCCCCGTTCCCTGTTTGGGCAACTCTTCATAAAGATACCGCACTCCCAAGTAGCAAGCCATCTTATCAAAGAGGATTTGTTCTTGAAAAGGTTTCCGCACAAAATCGTCGCAACCTGCGGCGATAATTTCGCCTTTTCTTTCCTCAAAAGTGCTAGCAGTCAGAGCAATAATTACAGTTCGCGGCTGAGTTTCTTTCTCTTTAGCTCTAATTTGTCTGACAGCTTCCAAACCGTTCATTACTGGCATTCGCGTATCCAGCCAGATTAAATGAGGCTGCCAACTTTCCCAAATTTCAACAGCTTGGAGGCCGTTTTCTGCTTCTCGGACTTCAAAACCAATTGGTTGCAGCATTTTAACCAGCAGCAGCCGATTTTCTTGATTGTCGTCAACAGCTAAAATCCGATAAACCGGTTGGTCAGCTTCTAGTGCGATCGCCCTTCGCAACGTTACGACTGTTATTTCAGACGAAATAGCGCGAAATACTTGGATATTAAATTTAAAACTGCTTCCCTCACCTAAAGCACTTTCTACCTCAATATCTCCGCCCATAATCTCCACATATTTTTTAGTAATTGTCAAACCCAATCCCGTACCGTCAGCCGCTTTTCTCCCCGCTTCTGTTTGCACAAAAGCATCAAATAAAGTATTAGTTTCTGCTGCTGCTATGCCAACTCCCGTATCTTCAACTTCAAACAAAATTAAACATTCCTCCGTCGAGGTAGAGTTAGGAGAAATCTCCGATTCTGCTTGCTGCTGATTGCCTTGCACACTCGCGCGCAGCCAAATGCTGCCGCCGTCAAGAGTGAATTTTATGGCATTTCCCAGCAGGTTAATTAAGCAGACGCGCAGCTTTTTTTCGTCAGTTTTTATATATTGGGGAACATTCGCCTCTACGGAAAATCTCAGTTGCAAATTTTTGGTTTCCGCTTTGATTTGAAACATTTCTTCGAGAGTGTCGAGGAGTTGATAAAGGTCAAAGCTGCGGTCATCTAAGCCAATTATCCCTGCTTCTATTTTTGACAAATCTAAAACATCGTTAATTAGTTCCAGCAAATGTTGACCGCTGCGGTTAATAATTCGGAGATTTTCGAGATTTTCGTGACTGAGTAAAGAGTCGCGGCTCATGACTTGCGTAAAACCCAGAATGGCGTTCAGGGGAGTCCGCAATTCGTGGCTCATGTTGGCAACGAATTGACTTTTTGCCAGCGATGCAGCGGCCGCGGCTTCTTCGGCTTTTTTGCGTTCGATTATTTCTTGTTGCAGTTCGGTATTGCGATCGATCAATTGTTTTTTCAGTCTTTGGATAGTCAATTGATGTTCGATTCTCGCTAAAACTTCTGCCACATGAAACGGTTTTGTGATAAAGTCTACGCCTCCAACTTGAAAGGCGGTTACTTTGTCCAATACTTCATCTAAAGCGCTGATAAAAATAACCGGAATTTCTGATGTTCTCGGATCTGCCTTAAGCTGCGTGCAGACTTCGTAGCCGTCCATTTCCGGCATTTTGATGTCGAGCAAAATCAAATCGGGAGAACCCGATCGCGCGGCTCTGATTGCCATTTTGCCGTTAATTACGCCCCGGACTTTGTAGCCCCGATCCGACAGCGTTGCCGATAAAACTTGCAAGTTTTCGGGAGTGTCGTCAACAATTAATATGTTGCCTTTATTCTCTTCTGTTTGATTGCTAGTCATCGATGCTATTTTTTGTTAAATTGAGAATTGCTGAGATTATGAAAACCAGTTAACTTGTCATTATAGCACTCGCTCGTCAATCAACTACTCTAAACTCCTCAATCAAATCAATAATTCGATCGCACCGGAAGTTATTCACCAAATCAGCAAGCGCGCTGCGGAAACTAGGATTAACAGCCGGAACCGACAGCAGCCCAAAAATCCGCTCGTTATCAACCGCATCCGCCGCAGCGTACAACTGATCAACCCATTCAGCAGGCATAGCTTCAAACAGCGAAGCATTGAGCGTAAAAGGCAAATTGGCCGTGACGGCTGTCGCCGCAGCGTCAGCACTCAGCGAAGCTTCTCGATCGTAAACATAGCGAACTCCCAGATACTTAGCCATCTTTTCCAAAATCACTTGCTCCCGAAAAGGCTTCGCTACAAAATCATCGCAACCCGCAGACAAAATCACCGATCGCTCCTCATCAAAAGCACTCGCCGTCAGAGCAATAATCACCGTTGCTTGACCCTTCAAATGCGCCTTAATCTGTTTAGTAGCTTCGTAACCGTCCATCACCGGCATCCGCATATCCATCCAAATCAAATGAGGTTCCCAACTCGACCAAATGGACACAGCCTGAACGCCATTTTCAGCCTCCTTTACAGCAAAACCAAGAGATGACAGCATTTTGACCAACAGCAAGCGGCTTTCCAGGCGATCGTCAACAGCTAAAATACGATATTCCGGCTGTCCCGGTTCAATACCCACAACCGGGCGAGCGGTTTGAGCCACCTGAATTTCCACTTCATTAGGGAGAGAAACTTTAACATCAAATTTAAAAATACTACCGCCACCGACGGTGCTTGTCACAGTGATGTTTCCACCCATTAACTGCACGAATTGTTTGCTGATCGGCAACCCTAAACCAGTTCCTTCTTGAGCTTTTCTCCCGCTTTCTGTTTGTGCAAAAGGTTTAAACAAACTGTCCATTTCTTCCGGGGAGATGCCCGGGCCAGTATCTTCAACTTCAAAGAGCAAGCAGCAATTGTCAGCTAGCGGAATCTCTGCATGATTGTTAGAGGCATACAGCTCGTGTTTTATTCTCAGATTCACACCCCCTTCGGCAGTAAACTTAATCGCATTTCCCACTAAATTAATCAATACTTGACGCAACTTACTTTCGTCACTTTCTACATATTGAGGTAAATTTGGCGCATCAAAAATCAACTGCAAACCTTTTTTTTCTGCTTGCAAATTCAGCATCTGTTCAGTATTCTTGAGCATCTTTTGCAAATCAAAGGTGCTGTTATTCAGCGTCACCAGCCCGACTTCAATTTTTGACATTTGCAGAATATTGTTGATCAGATCGAGCAAATGTTCCCCGCTGCGGCTAATAATTCCTAAGTATTGCTGTTGGTCAGTACCGAGGGCTGCGGAGCGGGTCAGCAGTTGGCTGAAACCGAGAATTGCGTTGAGGGGAGTTCGCAATTCATGGCTCATATTCGACAGGAATTCGCTTTTCGCCCTGTTCGCTCTGTCAGCTTCTTCTTTTGCTTGTTGCAGGGCTGTTTCTGCTTGTTTGCGCTCGGTAATATCGCTAGCCGTACCTGTGGTGCCGGTGATGTTTCCGTCTGCGTCCAAGCGCGCGATCGCCTTTGTATTTACATCAATCGGTCGGCCGTCTTTTCCCAATACTATACTTTCGTACTGAAACACAGCATCTCCCGTCAGCAAGCGCTGCTGAAGTTCCCGGTTGCGGTCTATTTGTGCTGGCGCTAAAAAATCGCTAAAAGAACAGCCGAGCATTTCTTCAGGGTCGTAACCGTAGATTTGTTTGACTGCTTGGTTCACAAAAGTAATGTGTCCTTCGGCATCGCAAGACCAGATAATATCTTGGGAAGTTTCAACTAAATGGCGGTATTTTTCTTCGCTCTCTGCTAGGGCTATTTCTGCCAGCTTGCGGGGGGTAATATCCATCAAAGTTGTGAAGAGTTTTGTCACTTGCCCTTGTTGGTTGACAACTGCTTCTCCTCTGGTTTCGATGTAGCGGATGAAGCCGCCTTCACTTGTTTGTAACGGGCAATTATCCGCAGCAATTGTCGGTTCCGGCCGCAGGATACGATATTCCAAACTGTAGGATTTCCCCCTAGTAATAGCAGCGTCGATCGTTGTTTGCCACTTTTGTCGATCGTCCGGGTGAACGTACTGCCCGAACTCAGTCAGTGTGGGCGCAGCCTGACTTGAATCGAGACCGAAAATTCGAGATAATTCTTCCGACCAAGTAGTTGTATTCGCCGAGAAATCGCATTCCCAATTCCCGACGCGGGCGATTCTTTGCGCCGCTGCTAAAGAAGCCGCTACAGCCCGGAGTTTTTCTTCGGCCTGTTTGCGATCGCTAATATCTTGAATCACAGAAATCACGCAAGTTTCGCCGTGAATGTCAATGATTTCTGCCGATAGCAGCCCGGTTCTGAGTTCCCCAGCTTTAGTGCGCCAATCAAATTCGTAGTTCCGAACTATTTTATTTTCGTCTAACATTTTAAACAGCTCGGCGCGGGCTGGCATACTTTCCCAAAGATTCAAATCAAGCGCAGTGCGATCGAGAATTTCTGCTGCCGAATAACCAATTGTCCGGCAAAAAGCCTCATTAATTTCTAAATAACGACCGTCTTTAAGTCTGGTAATCGTAATCGGGTTGGGAGAAGAACGAAAAGCTTTAGCAAACTTTTCCTCAGACAAGCGCAGTTGTGCAGTCCTCTCCTCCACTAAAGTTTCCAACTCTTGATTCAGCTTTTGGAGTTGAGCATTTTGTTCCGCTAATTGCTTCTCCATAAAATAGCTGTTAACAGCTTCTTTTACAGTCAACTTCAAATCTTCTGACTGCCAAGGCTTCGAGATGTAGCGGTACAACTTAGCATATTTAATCGTATTCGCCACCGCTTCCAAGTCTGCTTGTCCCGTCAGCATAATTTTGATAGTTTTTGGCGAAATTCTATGAATCTGCTTCAGCAATTCATCCCCTCTGATATTGGGCATCAGATAATCAGAAATCACTGCCACGATTTCGCAGCCCTCTGCCAGCAATTCCTCCATTAACTCTAAAGCATCTTCGCCGCCTTCAGCAGTTTCTAATAAGTGTTCTTCTCCCAGGGCTTTTTTTAACTCAATTTTCAAACTTTCAAGGATTATCGGTTCGTCGTCCACGCAAATAATCACAGGTTTATTGCTCATATTTTTGCCAAACCAGATTTTATAGTTTCTACTAATTCCTTGCCGTCCCAAGGTTTATACAAACAGCGGTGCAAGTTTGCTTGCTTTGTCACCCGTTCTAGTGCTACTTCGTCTGCTTGCCCGGTCAGCATCACTTTCACTATCTTGGGATATTTTTGGTGAACCCGGATCAAAAATTCATCTCCCTTAATACCTGGCATCAACCAGTCAGATACTATCACCAAAATATCGCTTTCATCTTCTTCTTTAATTTCCTCGATAATTTCCAGAGCTTCATCGGCATTTTCTGCTACTTCATACAGGTAAGCATCGCCAAATTCTTTTTTAAGTTGAATTTTTAAACTGTTTAAGACCACAACTTCATCGTCAACGCACAAAATCACTGGTTTGGGCATGAAACTTGACTCCTATTTGATTTTTAAATTGCGGTATTTGGTTCCTAGTCTTTAATTTTTTTCAGGGATTTCGATGGGCAAACATACAGTAAATTTGGTCTGACCGGACACGCTTTCTACTTGCAATTGACCTTGGTGTTTTTCAATAATTTTGCGAACTATATCCAATCCCAAACCGCTGCCCTCTCCGGGAGGTTTAGTGGTGAAAAACGGCTCAAAAATTCTCGGCATAATCTCTGGGGGAATGCCGGGGCCGCTGTCGGTAATACTGACTGATATTGCATTATCTTCGTGCTTGACATCAATTTTCAACACTCCTTTATTGCCCATCGCTTGTAAAGCATTATGAAGCAAATTTGTCCAAACTTGATTTAGTTCATCAGGATAGCATAGCACAGAGGGCAAATCAGTACCATAGTTTCTGACTACTTCTACACCGTGTTTGATTTGGTAGTGGTAAAGCGTTAAAACAGTCTCAATGCCGTCGGTAATATTTGCGATCGTCTTTGAGCCAGATTGGTCGTAACGGGAGTAGCTTTTCAAAGCAAAAACGATTTTAGCTGCCCTATCTGTGGCAGTAACAATATTTTTAGTGCTTTTTTGTACGGTAGCGAATTGATAAGCAGTTTGTAAAATATTTGGATTGTTGCTATCTTTCAACAAAGATAAAAAAGGTTCTATATTATTGCAGATGCCAATATCTAACAAGGTACAGGCAAGACTGTCAGCCTCGTCAATTCCTTCTGATTCTAACTGCCGCTGCACGAGTTTTTTTAACTGACGTTTTTCTTTGCTAGATAACGTGTCTGTTTCTTGACTTGACTTGTGCAGCAGGGCAAAGAAATCTTGTTGCCGTTCCGGGGATAATTGCTGAAAAAATAGCGGTAACTGCTGCAATTGTTCTGCCCAGAAATCGGCGATATTCTGCACTGAAGAGCGGATTGCCCCTAAAGGAGAGTTGATTTCGTGGGCGACTCCGGCAATTAACTGTCCGAGGGCTGCCATTTTTTCTGATTGAATCAGTTCTTTTTGAGTGCGTTTCAGTTCTTGCAAGGTATGAGCTAATTCTGCATTTTTTTCGCAGAGGGTTGACTCTGCTAGTTTGCGGGCGCTGATGTTGCGGGCAACCCAAATCACTGCATCTTTTGAGAACAGAGAAATGCAGGCGGAAAACCAGATTTCGCGATCGCCAAATGTTAATTTGTAGTCAAAATTCATCGTTTGCCGCGTCTCTAACACTTGCCGAACAAGCTTCCACCAATCATCTGGGTTGTCGTCGTCAAAAAAATGTTCGATCGTCAGGCTAACTATATCGCAATCAGACTCGCAAAACACTGCCGTGTTTGTCGGCAAAACTTCTATGTTCCCCTCACCGTCTAGCACGAGAACGATGTCAGTCATCGCTTCAAAAACCGCGCGGACTTTGCTTTCAGAAAAATGCAATTTTTCTTCTAGCAATTTGCGATCTCTAATTTCTTGCTGCAATTCTTCGTTGCTGGCTGCTAATTGAGCCGTCCGCTCTCGAACTCGCTGTTCGAGTTCGGTGTTGAGGCGGCGGACTTCACCTTCAGCGGTAGCGCGGTCTTGTATTTCCTTTTTTAACTGACTGTTAGCGTTAATTAATTCTAAAGTTCGATGTTTAATCTGTTCTTCTAAATTTTCATTTAAAAGCCGCAACTGTTCCTCTACTTCGGTTCTCCGAAGCGCTTCTTTTTGTAATTGTTCGTTCACTATTTTTGACTCCTGGATATTTTCAGCAATTTTTTCCTGCTTTCTTCTCGACATTCGCGTTTATTTCTACTGGCTCTAAAACGTGTACGCTGACTGCTATCAAGGTTTGACATCGGTCTAAAGTTACATTTTTGGTCGCCCATCGGTATAATTTCTAGTGCTACCCAAGCTAAACGGCGATCGGCATTGACACGGTAAAGGTCGTTTGACCGATCGCGCATACTACTTCTATTTTACCCGAATGTTTTTCGACAATTTTTTTGACAATATCCAGTCCCAAGCCGCTACCTTCGCCGGGGGGTTTTGTGGTAAAAAACGGCTCGAATATTCGCGGCAAAATCTCCGGGGAAATTCCCTTGCCGCTATCGGTGATGCTGACGAGCAGGCTCCGATCCTCGGCTCTCACATCTAGCGTTAAAACTCCGCAATTGTCCATCGCTTGTAAAGCATTGTGAATCAGATTTGTCCAAACTTGATTGAGTTCGTCAGGATAGCACAGCAATTCAGGCAATCCATCTTGATAATTTCTAACAACTTCTACACCCTGTTTGAGTTGATTGTAATAAAGAGTTAATATAGTTTCAATCCCGTCAGTAATATTGGCGATGACCTTTTCTCCCGTACAGTTAGAGTGAGAATATCTTTTTAAAGCGAAAACTACTTTTGCCGCTCTATCTGTAGCAGTAATAATAGTATTGGTGCTTCTTTGCAAACTAGAAAGTTGATAGGCTTGCTGTAAAATATCGGAGCTGGTTGGGTCTTGCAGCAAAGGCACAATTGATTCAATATTATCGTAAATGCCGATGTCAACTAAAGTGTCGGCTACTGTTTCAGGATTCGCCACCGAGCTATTTGATAGCTGCCGAACAAAAGCTCTTTTAATCTGGCGTTTTTCTCTATTAGAAAAGCCGAGGAATTGCGGCTGGTATTTGGGGAGCAGCATCAATAAATCTGCATAGCGTTCAGGTGACATTTTATGGAAAAAGTCGGCGATTTCCGCAAGATTTTGATTGAAGAAATCGGCTAAATTCTCCACAGACGATCGAATAGCGCCGAGGGGAGTATTTATTTCGTGCGCGACGCCCGCAACGAGCTGTCCCAATGCTGCCATTTTTTCGGATTGAATCAGCTCTCGCTGCGTTGTTTGCAGGTTTTGCAGGGCTTCCGATAGCTCTACAGTGCGATCGGCTACTTGCATTTCCAAGGTTCTGCTGTACTCTGCTATTAGTTTGTCAGCTTGTTTGCGAGCGGTGATGTCGCTGAAAGCCGTAATCGCATACACAATATTGTTTTTGTTGTCAAAAATCGGTTGCGAGTGCATTTCTAAAGGCACAATCTTGCCGTTTCTGCGGACTTCTAAATTATCGGCGATCGTACTTTCGCCTTCGAGAGCTCTCAAAGCAGGCAATTGCCGATCGGAACACGGGCTATCGCTTCCTGAAATATAAATTTCAGAAGCTGACACTAACTCTACACCTGTAGCTTCCGGCGCAAAAACTTGACCGAGCAACCGCTGTCCGGTTTGATTGATGTAGGATACCTCACCCTTGGGATCGTGTACAGTTATTCCCACAGGTAAAGCTTCTAAAAACTGCGTCAATTTGCTTTGACTTTCCCGCACTTCGGCATAAAGTTTAGCATTAGCAATCGAAACAGCAGCCTGCGTCGATAACAGTTGCAAAACCTCAACCCTGTCATCAGTAAAAGCTCTGGTAGTTAGATTGTTTTCTAAATAAATAATCCCAATTAAGTTACCTTGATTCAGCAAAGGAGCGCACAATATAGATTTAGAACTATTTTTTTTAATATACAAATCGCGGGTGAAGTTTCCTTTTTTAGATGCGTGATTTTCCACAACACTTTGTCTGGTACGGGCGACATAATTAACGATCGAACTCGGCAGGCATTTTTCGGCAGGAATCGACTGCAAAACATCGACGCGATCGCCATCTACTTTCCCCGAAGCTTCCACTAGCAACTTACCTTTGTTTTCCAAAATCAAAAATCCCTTTTCGGCCCCCGCATTTTGCAGCATAATTTTCATTAGCTTCGCCAGTAACTTGTCTAGCACAATCTCGCTAGCGATGGCTTGAGAGGCTTTCATCACTGCCGCCAAATCAAAAGTTTGCCTGGAATCCCCGCTGTTGGAAATATTAGTAATGGTAGTGCAGTCGCTAGTCATGCTAGTTGCTGCGGGAATTCTGATTAAAATTTGGGGATACTTTTTTTCCAAATTCTCAACTTTAGCTTTAGCTCCCCAGTGAGTGTAACAGTAGTGAGCGTCAGCCAAATAAACTCGCGCAATCTTATCTTTTCCCCAACTGAGATAAAATTTAGCTGCTAATTCGTGAGCGAGAGCTTCTTCATTTATATATTCATTTTGCTTCGCCAAATCAATCGCGCGATCGTACTCTTCCATTGCCCCAAAATTATCGCCCAAAATCCGATACTTCTCGGCTTCAACCAGATGAAATTTGTGCAAATGATTCATGGGAGCGTGTGCCGCCCACTTTTGCATTTTGTTTTGGTTTTCTCCTACTTGTTTGAGCAGAATCTCTCGCTCCAATACATCCGCGTCTGGATACGCAGCCAGTGCAATCAAAGAATCGTAAAAATGGAATACAGGCACTGTTAAAAAACCTGTCCCTTCCGTTAAACTTTTTCTAAATTTAGCTGCATTCGACCGTGCTTGGGGCAAATCGCCGAACAAATAACACAGTATGAGTTTGTGCAAATAAAAGTAATGAATTCCAGTGCGATCGTTCGCTTGCGCCAGCAGCGGCAGCAGATGCTCTTCTTGGCAAGCTGTCCCAGATAAATTGCAAGGATTGTCTGCCTCATTCAGCAAGTTAATCACCGCTTGATGAAATATTTGATTGCACTGCAAGTTGATTGATTGCTTGAGTCGATCTAGCAAGCTGCTAGACTCGGCAATTTCGCGTTTGAGAGCTGTAAGTTCTCGCCCCAAAAAATAGGAGTATTGAGATATTTGTTTGGCACAATAAGCAACAAATTCAAAATCTCCATTTTGGAGCGCGCTTTGATAGCTTTCTCGGAACATAGGCAGGGTTTCCCTGACATGATACTTGCTGTGAGCGATACAAGCTGCTACTACATATAATATTTTACCTCTGAGGCTTTTGGCATTGAGCATCGATCCTAAATTTAAAGCCAACTCACCTAATTTGTTTGCCGATTCAATGTCTTGAGATTCGTAATTCAAAACTACGCCCCAAGCCGCGTAGAAAAAGGCAGCAGTCGGTGAATTTCCATACTGAATACATAAATTTATTTGCGATAAAACCAGCGGAGTTAATAGTTGAGGAGCGCAGTGAAATGTGGCAGGAACTATGCTCGCTGCGATCCGCATTGCTGCCAGTTGTTCGGGAGATGTCATCAAAGGCAGACTGATTAAGTCTTCGATATTTTTGCCGGCTAATTTTGCTGCTGTTTGCTCTAATTGTCGCTGAATGCTTAGCTGGCTAAGATTTTCCGCCAAACTTACGCCAAGTTGTGCTAGCACTTCTCGGGCGAGGGCGATCGCCTCTAGCTGTCTCCTCTGCACTATATAAGCTTGAATTTTTACCTCATAAACTTTGATTTTGTCCAGCACGGTTTTCCCTTGCAGCAGCACAGTTTCAGCTAACTTTTCCATCTGCTCAAATTCGCCGCTAAAGTACGCCACCTCAACTGATTCTACATAAATATTTAAAGTTAATTCGTACTGATTTTGCCAGCTAGAATCTGCCAGCAAACGACGGCTGACATTTAAATACATAAGCGCAGCAGCATAAGCTGCAACCGCCTTAGCTTTTTTACCAGCTATCAAATTCAAATCAGCGATTTGATCTCGCTCTTCCTGAGTAAATATCTCTGTTAAATTTAAAGCATTTTTGATTCTTATATTAAGATGATCGACAATTTTAAATATCTCATCCGCTAGCCTCGAATCCTCCGTATTTTTCCATAACCAGCAACCTATTTGCCAGTGAAGTAGTTTTTTGTCTGGTTCGTCAATTAAAGCATAAGCGGCTTGCTGTAGTCGATCGTGCAAAAACTTAAAATTCACAATTAACAGCTCAGCATTTACCTCAGAAACAGGCAAAATCAAACCAGACTCCAGTGCTGCCTGGAGGTCTGCAAACACCAACTGCGGAGACTTTTGGCAAATCGCAGACAGCAGGTGCAAGTCAAAATCAGTTCCCGTACAAGCCGCCAAGCGTAAAACTTGCTGCGTTGCATCGGGCAGTTTTTGCAATTTGCCAACCATCAAATCCACCACATTATTAGTAATTTCCATTTCCTCAATTCGAGCGATATCCCACTGCCAGCCGGTTTGACATTCCGCCCCGTTTTCCGCCGATAAAGTCAACTGGGGACAGCAAGAAAAACTAAAAGTTATTAAGTTTTCGGCGTGCAGCATTTTCAGGAATTCGCTGACAAAGAAAGGATTGCCGCCTGTTTTCCGCCTCACCAATGCCGCTAAAGGTGCTGCTAATTTTTTGTCGCTGTGCAACGTGTCAGCAATCAAATTAGTAATGTCTGCTATTTCCAACGGAGGCAAGGTAATTTGATTGACGGTTGCTCCCTGTTTTCGCAATTCGACCGCAGCTACCATCAAAGGATGAACTGCACTGACATCTTTGTCGCGATATGCTCCAACTATCAATAAATATTCTGGCTGTGCTAGAGATAATTTACTAACAGTTGTCAGTTCTGAATCTTCAAGAGTTTCACTGGCTGGGCTTGTGATTGAACCCGCCGCCATCAGTTGAATTAATTTTAGGCTAGCCGAGTCGGCCCATTGCAAATCGTCTAGAAAAATAACTAAGGGATGCTCTGGGGAACAAAATACCCGCAAAAATTGGAGAAATACTAGATTAAAACGATTTAGGTTCTCGTTTTTTTCTAACTCCGGCACAGCAGGTTGTTTGCCGATAATTAATTCCACATCGGGAATCAGATCGATAATTACTTGAGCGTTCGCTGCAAGAGCAGTTAATAGTTGCGTGCGCCAGTATTGAAATCTTTCTTCGCTTTCTGTTAAAATTTGTTGGAGCAATGCTTGACCAGCTTCGATCGCAGCGCTGTAAAGAACGTTTTGCTGCGATCGGTCAAATTTTCCGGTGATGAAATAGCCGTGCTTTTCGATAATTGGTTTGTATATTTCTTGTACTAGAGATGACTTTCCAGTACCGGAATCACCTGCTACAAACATTATTTCTACCCGTTTTTGTCCTAGAAAGCGGGGGCGTTTGTCGGTGACTCGCTCAAATGCTGCCAGTAAAGTTTTAATTTGTGTTTCGCGTCCGTACAGTTTTTGAGGAATTTGAAATCGATCGCAAATATCTTGACTTGCTAGGGAGATTTCTGATATTTTACCGCGCGTGTTTAATTGGTTTAGGCATTCTTCTAAATCTGCTTTGATGCCCCAAGCACTCTGATAGCGATCCTCTGCATTTTTGGCTAGTAATTTGGCAATTATCTGAGAAACTGCTGCGGGAATTTCTCGATCGACTTCAGCGGCCGGTTTTGGCTGTTTGGCAATGTGGCAGTGTACTAATTCTAGGGCGCGGGCGGTTTCAAAAGGCAGTTGGCGAGTCAGCATTTCATAGAGAGTTGCACCAAAAGAGTAATAGTCGGTGCGATAATCTAGAGTGCGGTTCATTCTGCCAGTTTGTTCTGGAGAAATATAAGCGAGAGTGCCTTCTAAAACATGGGGATTTTTGAGGGCTGGTTGTTCGGTTAATTTTTCTGGTGCGAATATGCTAGCAATGC
Organism: Microcoleus occultus BM001215366; assembly: GCA_036700145.1. GTDB lineage: Bacteria > Cyanobacteriota > Cyanobacteriia > Cyanobacteriales > Microcoleaceae > Microcoleus. Next base: position 9,376 of record JAUBOH010000015.1, on the reverse strand, counting down.
CGAAGTCAATGATTTTGAGTTGGTTGGTGCTGCGATTGAGAACTATGTTGGCAGGGTTGATATCTTTGTGTATGATGTTCGCGCTGTGAATGTAGCCTAAAATGTCGGCTATTTGAATTGCTAAGCTGAGAGATTCGGATAGGGTAAAAGGGCGTTCTTGCATCAACTTTTTCAAAGATTCGCCTCCAAAATCTTCTAAAACGATCGCCAGAGTCCGCTCGTAGCTTTCTAAGCTGTAAGCTTTGACTACTCCTGCAAGATTTAAGCTGCGGATGATCTCATATTCTTGCTTGTGACGCGCGAGTGCTGCCGGAGTGGGGTAGTCTTGCTTGAGTAGCTTGAAGATTGCGGGCTGCCCGTCTGCCGATCGCACTCCCCGGTAAACTAGAGATCGATCGCTTTCATAGATTTTCCTGAAAACTTTGTAGCCTGGAAAGTGGAGCATAGCTGCAGAATCTTAGGTAGCAGGTTGAGGAAATTGTCAAGGAGCACCCTTTATATCAGTGTAACTATTGATATCTGTCCGCAGCTATCGCCACAAATATTCTCTGACTTGCCGGTAACTCGCACCCCGCGATGCGAGCGGTGCCAGCAATTGTAAATAATAACCCTGCCGAAAGTGCACAAGCATTCAAGGCAGGGTTAATATTATTGAGTATTAGGAATTTGACGGGGTGAGGCGATCGCGCGGGGGCCTGTTGAGGCCCCCGCGCAGTGCACTACTCGCCCAATCGAGTTATTTTAGAGCTGCGTTCTGCCAACATCAGCAGTACATAAATAGTCATTACATAACCGGCGGCCAGAATGGGAATAATTAGAGGAATATCGCGGTAAATCATAATTAGAACCAAAAGTCAAGGACTAGGAGGAGGATGAGGACAAGTTCAAGACCTACTACATTAAGTCAGCACGCAAGACCGTGCCTTGGTTCTGAAGGCTGCTTTTCCATATCGAGCCGGCGGGAACATTTAGGCGTTCCCGGTCAATAATCATTTACTGCTTTACAGGTGCTTAAACAGCCTAAAATCATCCACTTTAGCTGCTTTGAGCTACCGTGCACATCTCATGCGCTAGTCTTAACTCCTGAAAATTTTTAGCCACGAGGAACTAAAAATCTTTCCCAGAAATTTTCGCTGCGATCGGACTAACAAGGCTGGCTCTACGAAACTCTTACAGCCACCTGAAAGCTACCAGCCAGTCTGGATGAAGTACAGCCTGTACTTAATGTATAGAATTGTTTAAATCCTTAATAGCTATAATAACACAGGGTTTCTGGCATTTAGAGATTTTTGGGCAGTGTCCTTAACAATTCGATACAATAGGGGCAACCCCTCTGGCTGCCGGCTACTCGCCTCTGCCTGTTGGGTGAGTCCCCTCGGGCTGCAGATGACAAATAACTGCCGATCGCCTAGATTTTTCTTCCCTATTGCAGAGAATTACCTTAAAATAAAGATATGATATGTAAAATTTTGTTACTTTACGGCTTGAGTCGGCGTATTCATGATCTCTAGCACTCTCCTATTTTCCTCGGTTGAAGAAGACCTGCGACTGTTGACAGAAAACTTAAAACAGTTAGTGGGTGCCCGTCATCCCATCTTGTACGCGGCTGCAGAATACTTATTCGGCACAAAGGGAAAACGGGTGAGACCCGCAATCGTTCTGTTGATGGCCCGGGCAACTATGCCCGATCGAGAAATCACTGAAAAACACCGCCGCCTCGCTGAAATCACGGAAATGATCCACACAGCTAGTTTGGTTCACGACGACGTGGTGGACGAGTCGGATCTGCGGCGGGGAGTACCGACGGTACACAGTCGGTTTAACAACCGAGTGGCAGTATTGGCGGGAGATTTTCTGTTTGCTCAATCGAGTTGGCATTTGGCAAATCTGGACAACCTACCAGTAGTCAAACTGCTTTCAGAAGTGATTATGGATTTAGCTGAGGGGGAAATTCAACAGGGACTAAATGGATTTGATACCAGTTTGTCGATCGAAGCGTACCTCGAAAAAAGTTATTACAAAACAGCGTCTTTAATCGCCAACAGTTCCAAAGCAGCAGGCTGTCTGAGCGAGGTTTCAGCAGAAATAGCAGACGATCTGTATAACTACGGTCGAAACATTGGTTTGGCATTCCAAATAGTAGATGATATATTAGATTTCACCGCTTCAACGGAAACTTTGGGGAAACCCGCAGGCTCAGATTTGATTAGCGGTAATCTGACAGCGCCAGCGCTATTTGCTCTCGAAGAAAAGCCTTATTTGGAAGTTCTCATAGAACGCGAGTTCGCTCAAGAAGGAGATATAGAGCAGGCCCTGGTACTGGTAGCAGATTCTAAAGGCATAGACCGATCGCGAGAACTAGCCACGCATCACGCACAGAAAGCCGTCGAATACTTAGCTCCGCTGCCCCCCTCAGAGTCCCGCCAAGCTTTGATTGATTTGGCAGATTACGTTTTGAGCCGACTTTATTAGAAGGAAGAAGGAAGAGGTTATTAGTTAATCGCTTGGGGCTGCCAATGCCCAATGCTTTTCGGCCCAATGCCCAATTCCCAATTATGCGATGTCCAATGCCCAATTCCCAATTCCCAATTATGCGATATCCGGCGGGAGATTGTTGTAATTTGACTGTAGAGTCGATCGATACTGTTGCAAGTAAACATTAATTAAGTTCTGGACTTGCTCGCGAGGGATTTCCGTCCCCACTTCCTGATTGGCAGGACTTTCAAAAAAAACAATGCTGTCGAGGCCTTCAAGAGCGATCGTCTGAAATAAAATATGAGTGACAGGCAAAGACACCGGTCTGAGGCGATCGCCTGCCGCCGCCGCGGTGGACGCATCTTTAAGAGTGCTCCAAGCATAAATCACCTTTTTCTGGCGTCCCGGTTGCTTGAGATTGCTCAAAACCACGATCGCCCAACTTTCGTCTACCGCTTGCAGGATCGAGTATTCCAGGTGCTGTAGCTGTTGGGCAATCAACACCAGCGCCGGGGCGATCGCCCTTAAGATTTCTGGCGTCGAACCGTCGGGCGGAGCTTTCTCGATCAGTGCTTGAATCTGTTGGTCTAAATCCATCAGTCAGTTCTTTGAGATTTAAAGTGAAAAATTTCAGGTTAGCAGGTGCGCGTCCAAGTATATATTATCCAGCACGGCCCCATAAAATCTCAAATCCGAAATCAGAAGTCCCATGAATATAATTAATAAATATTAAATATATAGCCAAATATACCCTTTTTGAGAAAAGAGCCTGCATTTTTGAGACAAATTGACGGTTTAGGCTTCAATTATAAAAACATCCAGCCTCATGCTCGATTTAATAAATGGCGGTGTCGGTGGCTCCTACAACATTTATAGTCGTCCCAGACGCAAAAAACCCGGTTTCTGCTAAAAATCCTCTGGCTCTTGCCACCAAATACCGCTGCTCAAACCGGGTTGGGGCGCGATCGTGCGTCCAGTAGGACAGATTAAAAAAAAAGCAGTCCTCAGTGTTTTTGCCCTGGAGGAGAGCGAGGGCATTGCAGTTTGTCCTGTCCCGGGAATACCGGGTAAAGTAGCGGTAAGAAAGATTTATCCATACTTCTACTAACTGTGATACTTTCAATGTGAGCTGTAAATTATCATGCGGGAAATCTGCCAGAGCGTGGAAACCATATTTCAACTGCTGTTAGACGAACTCAAAAAGTCCACTCGCGCGTCTGAGCAGAACTGCCAAGATGTAGCAGGGCGACTCGCAGCAGAAGTCAACAGGATATGCACCGAAAGTCAGCGGATTCAATCATCAGGAGACATAGAAGGTTCTGCCCTAAGTCTCGCCCAGCACCGCTTGCAACAATGCCTCCACTATCACAATTTAGGCTCTGGGCCCGGTCGAGTAGAATTGCACAGTACCCTCAGCGCGATCGTCTATCGCTACATCACCCCTCCCCAGGTGCAGTCTAGCTATCAGGCGCGAGTAGAACTGATCAAAGATTTTTTGCAAGGATTTTATCTGGAAGCTTTAAAGGCATTCCGGCGCGAAACCCAACTGCCACCTACCTACAGTCCCCGCACTCGCTTAGAACTAGCAGAGTACATGGCCTTTGTAGAGCGCTTCGGCAAGCGGCGCATTCCTTTGCCTCGGAACCGCAGCCAGCAACTAATTATTTTACGGGCCCAAACCTTTTCCCAGCAGCAGCCCAAAGAAACCTCCGTAGATATGGAACAAGCCGCCGACGGGGGGGCTACAGATTCCGACCAAACTTGGAACGACACCTCGGTGCACTCGGTGCGGGAAGCGATGGCCGGACAGGGTTCGGCTGCAATTCGCCCCCAAGGCGACGAGTCAGAATCTCTGCGGCAAAACGTGATTGACGAATTAGTCGCTTACTTGAAAGAGCGCAACCAACAAGACTGCGCCGATTACTTCGTGCTGCGCCTGCAAGACTTGCCGACTAATGAAATAGAGTCGCTTCTGAGCATAACTCCCCGCCAAAGAGACTATTTGCAGCAGCGCTTCAAATATCATTTGCTCAGGTTCGCCATGTCGCACCGCTGGGAACTCGTTCACCAGTGGCTGGAAGCAGACTTAGACCGCAATCTGGGTTTGCTGCCTTCTCAGTGGCAGGCTTTTTGCGAGCAAATTGGCCCAGAGGGACAGCGTTTGCTAAAGTTGAAGCAACAGGGTCTGTCAGAGTCAGCGATCGCGCAAACCCTCGGCAGCACGGTAGCCCAGGTACAGAAACGGTGGTTTAAATTGCTGGAACTTGCCTGGGAACTGCGAAATAGTTCAGATTCCGGAGAAGGGGCATCTAGTGATGAATAACGAAACGAACAGGGATGCAGAGGCTTTCGAGCGTCAGTTTTTAGACTGGATATTGCAGACGCCAACCGCGAATGCCTCTAGCGAAGATGACGAAAACCTCGATGAACCCCCTCGCTCACAAGAGTGGGGCGACACAGAAGAGAATTCCGGGGTGGAATACTGGGAATGGGACGAACCAGACCCGCTGGACTATCAAGTAGGGGTGCACAGCAATGCACCCGTACAACCGCTGACAATTGGAGACATACCGACCGTGCAAGACCGTTTTCAGACCTTGTTAAAAGAGAGGCTTAGAGCCGAAATTGAATCTAACCCGCCGCTGTTCCCCTGGGAAACAGAACTCAAAAGCTACGACCACGATTACCCAGACGATGCAGCCTCACAATGGGTTCCCCCCCTGCACCTCTGGACACCCCAACTGCAAAATATCAGGTGGGGACGCCTGCCAATTCCGATCGCCCAAGGGGTTTTTGCTCAACTGCTAGAGCCCTGTCAGAATCTGGTAATGTCGTCGCTGCGGGAAGGATTGAAATTAGTTCGCGCTGTAGATGGCTTGTTTCCAGGCCAATCTCGGGAACTCAACGATTTAGCTGGTTTAGTTCTCAGAGGTTCCTTGCGAGGACTTTTAGATTTAGAAGATTTCCCGAATTACTACGAGGCGACTACCGATCAACAAATGGTGCTGTCGCTGTTGGCCGCCCGAGAAATCATTGAATCTCTAACTTTGAATTGTCCTGTAAATCAGCCGCCGGTTTCGCGGGAATGGCTGACTGGTTTGGGTGCACTAACTTTAGAGGCTCAATACCTGTCGAACCGCAACACAGAACAGCCAATGCCGTGTTTAAGAGTTGAGTGCCAATTTCCGGGGGCAGGAAGTTTGGAACTCAAGGGAGGAGATGCCGAAGCAACTGCACAGCGTCCGAATTCGGGGCATTTAAGTGTGGAGTTGTTTGACCCGCAACCTGACAAGACTTATGCCCTAGAAGTTCGATTCCAAAACTTCGAGACCAGACCTCTGATGTTTGCTATTCGGCCAATTTTGGCTGGACAAGATAGCAACTAGAAAGGTAAAGTTAGAGTAAATAATTGAGTTTTTTACTCTGTGGTTTGACCTCACACAAAAAACGGATGCAATCTGCCGAATTCTGTCGTGGAAAACCAAAAAAATTAGATAGTTAGTTCAAGCCCCCAGATTCATCTGTGAAGTTAATCTGTGGATTCAATCTAAAATCGAATGACAGAGAAATAAGATTTAGATATTAGTTAAAACCCAGATTTATCTGTGGATTAAATCTAAAATCTAAAATCTAAAATCTAAAATCGTTGGATGGGTGCATATGACAACTGATAACCTGCGAAATATACCTGTTTTAGGTAAGCTGTGGGAGCAGATAGAGGCAATGCCTCCGCCGGTGACTGAGGATTCTTTACTGCTGCGAATCCTAGTTCAGTTGTTGGTAATTGTGGGAATTGTGGCCACTGACGTTGCTGCTGAAGAAGCCCTGAACCTGTGGGCAGTGCCTGTTAGTATTGTGGGTGCAACTTGGAGTTGGTATCGCCGCCACGATCGCAATGTAGCGGCTAAGTTCTGCATAGCTATTGGAATGCTGATGGCCTTGTTCGCTTTTTTTACCCGCTTGGTGGGAGAGTTAAACGATACGCGGCTAGTTTTAGCGCAACTGTTAATTCAAATTCAAGTCCTACACAGCTTCGATTTGCCCCGTCGCAAGGATTTGGGCTATTCGGTAGTCATCGGGCTAATTCTGTTAAGCGTAGCGGCGACTCTTAGTCAAACGCTGACTTTTGGGCCGCTGCTGTTGGTTTTTTTAGCTTTAGCGCTTCCGACTTTGGTGTTGGATTATCGATCGCGCTTGGGACTCTCGAAGATAGAACATAATAAGCAGAAGGTAGAAGGTAAAGAGAAAAACAACAACTGGTCGCTATTTGCTGCTACTTTATCTCCCAAGTATTTTGGGTTGTTGTTTCTGATAACTATCGGGTTGGGGCTGACTATTTTTACGTTTTTGCCGCGCCTCCCTGGCTATCAATTGCGGACTTTTCCGGTGAGTGCTCCCATTGAATATCAGGGAGAATTTGATTCGCGCAGCATTCTGAATCCGGGGTATGTCAGAGGCGGAAATCAAAAAGGAACTGGCGGAGGAAGGGGGAGAAACCCAGACAAAGGGCCAGGAGAGGTAGACTCTACTTTTTATTACGGTTTCAATCAGCGGATAAATCAAAATTTGCGCGGTGATATGAAACCTCAAGTGGTGATGCGAGTCCGATCGCAAGCGGCGGGTTTTTGGCGCGTATTAGGCTTTGACAAATACACTGGTCAGGGTTGGGAAATTTCTCGCAACGAACAAGCTTTTAAGGTGAATCGACCTAGGTGGTCTTATCAATTTTATCTGAATCCGTTTCCGAATGCGCCTCGGACTGAAGAGGTGATTCAAAGTTATACGATTGTTGCTCAATTGCCGAATTTGATTCCAGCTTTAAACAAGCCGAAGGAACTGTATTTTCCGACTACGGATGTGGCGGTTGATGCGGAGGGAGGTTTGCGATCGCCTGTAGAGTTGGCGGCAGGTACGACTTATACGGTGATTTCTAATGTGCCTTTTCGCGATCGGGCTTTGTTGAATAAAACTGGTACTGATTACCCGAAAAATATTCGCAAGTTCTATTTGGATGTGCCGCCGAAAATTGCCGAGAAGGTGCGGGCGAAAACTGAGGAAATATTGCTGGCTAGAACCAGAGTAGCAAAGTCGGAAAGGGCGATCGATTCTCCCTACGAAAAAGCTTTATACTTAGCTCAATATTTGAAACAAAACCCGAATTATAAGATTGAAAAAGCCTTGCCTTATTTAGAGGAAACGGAAGATTTGGTTGAGGGTTTTCTGTTTGGTTATCAAAACACCCAGGATGGCAAAAAGGTGACGGGTGGATATCCAGACCACTTTTCGACGGTGTTGACAATTATGCTAAGGTCGATCGGGATTCCGGCGCGAATGGCTGGCGGTTTCGATACGGGGGAATTCAATCCGTTTACGGGTTTGTATATTGTGAAAAATACCGATGCTTTCTTGATGACGGAGGTATATTTTCCCAATAACGGTTGGTTTGCTTTTAATCCGATTCCCGGTTATCCGCTGATTCCGGCTTCGGTGGAAGATAACCAGACTTTTAGTGCGCTGGAATCGTTTTGGAAGTGGATAGCGGGTTGGCTGCCGACGCCTCTGAGAAGTGGGTTAGATTCAGTTTTCGGTTTTGTAATTGGCTGGATTAGTTTGATTGTCGGCTGGTTTTTGGGGCAGTTTGCGAAGGGCTGGGTGGGCTTGTTTACTGGTTTGATTGCGGCGATCGCCTTTGGCTTCATTGGCTGGTTAATTTGGCAACTGTGGCGCAAGTGGCGCTACCGCCGCTGGCTGGGGAAGTTGCCGCCTGTGGAGGGGGTTTATCAGGAAATGTTGAAGGATTTGGCGAGTCGCGGATTTGTAAAGCAAAAAGCTCAAACGCCTTTGGAGTATGCTGAGGCGATGCGCGCTAATCATGCAACTGATGAAGCTGAGGTGATTGAGGAGGTTTCGCAGGCTTACGTGCGGTGGAAGTATGGGGGGGAAATGGGTAATTTGAACCAGTTGCGACTGTTGGTGGGGAATTTGAGGCGATCGCACTTAAAGAAACTGAAAAAGTTAAGATGAGAGTCGGTAAGTGCGATCGAGAACCAGGATATTAATAGTAAGAAGAAGGCAACAAATTTCTCTCTCTTCTGGCTCTCAGCGCTCTCTGCGCTCTCTGCGGTTAAATCATTCCAATGCCACTGGAATTGATATCACAGACTTCGACAAAAAAACCGGGTTTTCAGCCAATTTGTGGGTCGGAACGAAGTATTTCGTAAAAAACCCGGTTTCTGGGCCACATTTACCGTGCCGATGGTAGCTTGAGTTCGATGCCCAGTTTTTGACCGACATCGATCGCCTTATCAGCAAAATCAGTCACGCCTGCAATACCAACTCAGATCGCAGTACCCGCCGCAATCATCGCAGTCAGACTCTTCTTTAACCTAGCTTTACTCCATTGATTTTCCGGTTTCTTAATTTCCGCTTCGACATCTTCAATATCAATAATTATCCCATCGCGAATGTCTTCGGGAAACTGCGTCGCGGTTTCGCGCATTGATGAAATTAGTTGCAGAAGTTCGGCGGTATTGGCATTATTGATTTGAATGCCGCCAGAGGCTGTTTGTTGGGCGCTGTCTTTCACTTCGTTAGCGATAGCTACGCTGCCGATTTGTGCGCCGGGAAAGTTGTTATTTTGGGGAGAATTTTGAGTCATTTTTGCTTCTGCTTTATTAATAATCGGTCTGCTAACTGCTAGTTTAGCGATATCTACAAGGTCGTCATATTCTCTTCCGTATTTTTCATCGCCCCTTTGCCTGATGCGCCGAAGTTCGATCGACTCATACCCATCCAGCAACGGCCGCAAATCCCAACTCTTTTTAAGTTTCCCCACCCGAACCTTAGTCTCGCCCATCTCCTCCAATCCTAGCAACTCCTCGTAATCCAGCGGATCGGCATC
>JAUBOH010000014.1:24752-36146 GCA_036700145.1 Microcoleus occultus BM001215366 | reverse complement strand
GACAGTGGCGGCAAAAATTAGCAGGGCGATCGACAATATTGTGAATTTTTTCATAAATTATCATAAAACTGCAAAAATACCATTTACATTTTATAGGAAGGTGCGCCCTCAGCACCCTACACTTAGCTGAATAGATCCAAATTCAGATAAAAAACTTCGGAACCATCAGGTGCACGAATCAACTTTTCTATTATCAAAGGCAGTTGCTGTTGGCGGTACAGTTCGGGAATTTCGCAGAAACTTTCTTCGGATATTTCCAAAATTTTGGGCATATCGGGAATGGGAATTCCGAGCCGATCGCTCTTGTTTAAGGTGCAGACAATCAGGTAGTTGCAGTCAGCAATTGTCCGACTGCTGGGAAAGATTTTCGATAAATTGATTAGGGTAATCAGTTCTTCTTGGTGTCGCACTAAACTTTGACCGCTATCTAGAAAACCGTAGGGATTAAAGTCTTTGACTACGCGCTGCACCCTTTCAATAGGAACAGCATAATACACGTTTCCTAGTTGAAAGGAAACGAGTTTATGAGGAGGTGTTCTGACATTGCTTTGTTTCTTGCTGCGAAAGCGGCGATTGTAATTGGCGTGAGTCATGCGATGTAGGTTTACCAACTTGATTATCAACCGTTTGATTGGCTCTCTCCAAAGCTTAGCCCAGTGCCCATTAACCTAAATTATAAACCAAAATGTGGGTGCGATCGCCATTTGCTGAGAAAACGGGTAAAGGGGCAAGCTTTGTTACAGAAAGCTTAACCCCTCTAACTCGCGCCCGGGTTAGGATTAAAAAGGCAAAGATGTCGAATTCCGAGGCCCGACATTCGATAGATTTAACCCGCTATCATAGATGTCGTCAGCAATCTGAAGTCCAAGCGGAATACCACCAATATTCTGAGACAGGTCGGGATTTCCTTGAGCATTTGCAGCAAAAGCATCAAATACCCAATGCACTCCTAAAAAAACACGACTGATTCCATTTTCGATAATCATTTGCCACAGCCCACCAGGGAAACTGCGAACGTGTTTGGGTCGCACAGTTCCCTTATTGTCTCGGTTAATGCCATTGAACTCATCAGAGACAAAGGTAATCCCATTAAACAAGGTGTCATTGCTGCGGCTAGTTACGCCATAGAACCGTCGGGTAATATGCAACGCGGCTGCACCGAACGTAGCGTGTCCAGAAGGATAGGCTGGAAAAGGTGGCGTACTGTTTTTCTTGGTGGAATTCGTATTCGGTGCCCCTAGTGGTAACCACGCGGGGTCAGCATCCGGAGAAAGGACGTTATTACCCGTAGCGGCTGGACCCAAGGAGGGATCGTTTTCCCGAACGCCGACGACCGGTCGCCATAAATCATGAATGTATTTCTGATCCCAGGCTAAAACACCAGCATCTCCCATTGCAGCATTCACAAGTGCAAAAAGACGGGCATTTTGATCGACACTATTATTGCGAGCGATCGCCACGGCACGGACGATCTGATTGTACAACCGAGGGGGTGTCCCTAACTCAGCAGCGCCATCATAGCCCCAGTAGATGCCGATGAGTGTTTCAGTTGCAGTTCGAGCAGAAATACCTGTAGGCAAAGTTCCCATCAATTCAGGTGCAATCCCTTTCCCGCGCACCTGTTTCAGGGCGTTGATATACTCAGGACTCCCTGGCTGAGGTGGAACACCTAACTCATGACGATGGGTGACAGCAAAACATCTCGATTGTGCGCCATAGAAGGGCGCATGAAACCCTTGACCAGGATCATCTGGATCAGAACGATGTGCGCCACGAGCCATTGATGCAGCATAGCCATCATCGCTAGCACTAGGATCATCTTGTCGCTTCTCCAACATTTTTTGGGCTACCAAAAGACCAAATTCATGACCTTCTTGTAGACCGTTTCCTTGTAAACCTGCTTGAGCATGTTTCAGATCAAAAAAGGATTTTTGACTTGGAAATAAGCTAGACAATGTAGCGTGAGCAGCGGCGGCCACCGCAGCATTGGCTGAGGCACCGGATTGCGGACTAGGTAAGCCAGGAATATAAGGAGATAAGTCAACTGGAGTGAGTGGATTACTCCGTACTCCTGCATAAGCATCATACATGGCTAAGTGAACGATCGCCAAAGCGCGAGAACTTAGAGTGGGGCCTGGTTGTTCTTTCTTGCCGTTAGTAAAACTAACACGATTGGCTTCCAGTGCAACTTCATTCCAATACAGAATTTGGTCCATTGTGTTTATCCTAGTAATAGTTAAGTATGACTGCTTACAAACACCAAAACGCTAATCCGTTGGGCTATAAAAAGGGTGATTTTGCTGAGTTTAATTGCAGCTAATTTCAGCTTGAGTTCACCCTTCGCCTCAGTGAGTAAATCTAGCTGATGAGTTGGACTCATTGCGCTCATTATCAGCAAAATCTGAGGCGATTGCCTAGTCGCTTTTTCTAGTGACACTCATTCGAGGTAACTGATTTGAGTGACATGACAACTTTGCCCAAATTTCGCAGAACTTGCTGAACTAACACGGCAAGTAGTGATAGGCGAGGATTGCTTTTATTCGGTCTAGCCTCGCTCGAATTCATCTCACTTCAACTGTGTATTATTTAATGTTTGAGTAGTTTGGGGATGGCTTCTAAAAGTTGGGCTTCGCTGTAAGGTTTGGTGAAATATTGGTTAGCACCTAATTCCATTGCCATTTGGCGGTGTTTTTCGCCGCTGCGGGATGTCAGCATGGCTACGGGAATATTAGCAAACCGCTGGGTCGATCGCACCGATCGCAAAAATTCAAATCCATCCATCCGGGGCATTTCAATATCCACGATCGCCAAACTGCAATCGAGACCGTTTTGCAGCTTTTCGAGGGCATCCACGCCGTCTTTTGCCTGCACCACTCGGTAGCGAGCCCTAGTCAGCATCAGAGAAAGCAATTGCCGAATTGTGTAGGAATCATCTACTACCAAAATCTGCGGTGCCTGACTCGAAGTTGGTGCTAAATGCGCCACTCGATCGGACATAGGGGCGATCGAACTATTGGCTAAAGGTTGACCCACCAAATCATCCACATCCAAAATTGTCACAACTTTGCCATCCCCCAAAATCGTACTCCCCAAAACCCCGCGAGGCTTGGATAGAGGAGGCGGCAAAGGTTTAACCACAATTTCCTGCTGGCCGATCAACCGTTCCACCGCTACCGCCAGCATTCCTTCGCTAGAAGCCAAAACCAGGACGGGAATGTGGTCTTGGGTCAAAGGGTCTGGAGAGGGGCCGTCGGGCCCGAGGACGCTGTATTCGAGCAAATCTTGCAGCCGCACCAATCGAATAAATTCCTCCCGCCACCACAGCATCGGCTGATTGCCGGCGGTGTGAACTTCCGAAGCTTTAACGTGGAGAATTTCCTCGACTGCATCCAGGGGCACTGCTATTTTATTGCGATCGGTCTTCACCATCAAAGCCTCAGTAATCGACAGCAGCAGCGGCAGTTTGATGATAAAACTCGTACCTTTTCCCAGGCGAGAGTCCACCTTCACAGTTCCCCGCACAGTCCGCAAATTTGTTCGCACCACATCGAGTCCGACTCCCCGCCCGGAGAGCTCGCTGACCCCTTCTGCGGTGCTGAAACCAGGCCAAAACAGAAAATCGTAGAGTTCCGCAATCGAAAACTCTTGGGCTTGTTCCTCCGTTGCTAAACCTTTTTTGACAACTTTGCGGCGGATGATTTCCGGGTCGATGCCTTTGCCGTCATCGGCGACAGTAATAATAGTTTGGCCGCCTTGGTGGCGGGCTTCAATTTCTATTTGACCGCTGGCGGGCTTGCCACTTGCTTGCCGAACTTCGGGCATTTCGATGCCGTGGTCGAAAGCGTTTCTCACTAAGTGTACTAATGGGTCGCGCAAAGCGTCCAGCAAGCTTTCGTCAATTTTGGTATCGCGTCCCAGCAGCAGTAAATTGACATCTTTATCGTATGTGAGGCACATATCCCGGAGCGCCCGGGGCAAGTGATCGACGGCGCGGCTGAAACTCACGACTCGCAACTGCATGACGCGGCTGCGGAGTTGTTCGGTAATGCGGCGCAGTTGGTCGGTACTGCGCTCGAATTTCATCGCTAAGGTGTCTAATTTGGTGGCGGATTGAGAAATTGCTTCGGCAGTTTCGATGACTTCTGCGGCGGTGGAGTGGAACTCTGTATAACGATCCATCTCTAAGATATCAAAGTGAGAATGGGCGATCGAGGATGTGCCGTTAGCAATCACGGGAAATTCTGTTTCTGATCCTGCAAGTTTTCCCAATCCCGAATTGCCGTTTCCCCCTCTCCAGTCTGCAAAACTCAGCCTGTCGTATTCTTCTCGCAACTGGCCGCCGAATTGGTTCAAATCTACGATACTGCGGCGGATGCGCTTGACTTCGCCGCGCAGTTCGGATTCTTGAAGTTCCAAATTTGTCCGGTTGATGACTAATTCTCCGACGAGATTCACTAATTCGGTCAAGCGTTCTAAGTCTACGCGGATTGTTGGTCTTTGCGGGTTGGAGATTGGAAGAGTGGGGGAGGGGGGAATTGGGGAAGTGGGGGCAAAAACAGGGGTTTCCGATAATTCTAGTTGTGATTCTGGTTCGGGTGTGGGGGAGATTTGGGGGAGTTCGATCGCCCTTCCTTCGAGTAGATGGCCTCGTGCGGTTTGCAAATTTTGGGCGATCGACCAACCCTCCGATTGCAACCGTTCTAAAGTCAAGTCCTTTGAGTCGATCAAATCTCTGAGGGGTTCGGCGACTTTCCCAAAATCCGGCAATTGCAGCATTCCAGCCAAGCCGGAGAGTTGGTAGTAAACCTGGTTGAGGGCGGTGACGGTTTTGGGCAAATCTGCCTCGTCAGCTTGGGAAAGCTCGGTTTCTAGGCGATTGAAGATTGGCGGCAATTCGTGTTCAAAAATCAGTTTCAGGGTTTCCGGGGCTGCCGATCGGCTGGCGACGGGGACTGGTGGCGGTTCTGGCTTGCCGTACTTGGCCTCGAACTGGGCGTGAATTTGGGCGATCGCCTCCAAGTTTTCTGTTTGATCGGGAGTGGTGACATCCGAGTGTTGAATTGCTTCGATCGCAATCTTTTTGAGAATGTCCACCCCTTGCAGCAAAACAGTTACAGTGGTCGGTTCCAGAGCCGACAAGTCCGTGCGATCGCGCAAAATGACAAAACAGTCCTCCAGCGTATGAGCCGCCGCCGACACGTTTTGAAAGCCCAACATCGAGCCTGCACCTTTAATCGAGTGAGCCGCCCGAAACATTTCTTTAACAGCCGCTTGTCGCTCTGTCAACCCGACAGCTTCCATCGCCAACAAGTTCGTCTCCATTAATTGGAGAAACTCTTGGGTTTCTGCGGTGAAAGCATCTATTAATTCATTTAAATCGTCATCATTCATATAAAGACCAAGATAAGCGACCAGTAGTTTTGAAGTCTTACCGATCGCCTGGTTTCTTTGCTAATCGTTTGAACTCAACAAACTTTCTTTCGTTATTTCCGATTGCCAGCCAAGTTGTTGCCGCACTGCTTGCAATGATTTTCCTCTTTTTGCCTTCGGGCGATCGCTTGGAGGAGGCACATCGTCAGCAGAAATAACTGGCTTTTTTAGAGCAGCCAGGAGTTGGTTTAATTCTGCTTGAAGTTCTGCCAATGATTCTCCATAAGGTGCAGTTTCTTTTTCCGAGCAGGCTGCGATCGCACCCGTCTCGTCATAATACACCGTGCGAATTGTGTAGCCAGCATCCTCAAAAAATACTCGATAATCCCAGTTCATGATAGTTCTTCCTCTTCCCCTTGAAATATGTATTTATTCCCAGGCTTGCCAGCGATGCGCTCTATACTGACAATTTTAACTTGCTGGTCAACGTTGTACAAAACGCGATCTAGCCCCACTCTCAATTCCCATTCTGCTGTATTGTTTGGACGCAGGGGTTTCCGGTTGCGCGTCTCGGTAGTGGGTTCATAACAAAGGTTAGCCTCAATACCGTCAACAATTACATTCTGTTCGTGTTTCTTAAACCACTGCAAATCCTCAATTGCTTGGTCTGTAAACTCAATTTCAAACACGATAGCTGCACCCTAAAATATTCCAAATACCGATCTATGCTAGCATTCATCATCGCACACTGTGACTTCTTAAGGGGAGCCTCTTAATATCATCTCCGAAAAAGATGACCATAATAAGATTGGTTTGTAGTGAGGACTTTAGTCCGCATCCAAGAAAGGACTAAAGTCCTCACTACAAACCTTTGACTAATAACTAACTGCGGAAATTAGCCACCGACTTTTGCAATTTGCTGACAGAACCAGACAGATCGTCCAAAGATGCTTTGACATCGGAACCTTTTTGAGCAGTTGTATTCGCAATCTCGTTGACTTGCTGCATACTGTTAGAAATTTCCTCAGCCGAAACAGTTTGCTTGGCCGAGGCGCGAGTAATATTCTGCACCAAAGCATTCATTTCTCGGCTAACTTCGATGATAGCATTCAGGTGAGTTTTAGCTTCGCTGGCGAGCTTAGTGCCTTCCACTACCTCCAGCGTCCCCGATTCCATCGCCTTCATTACACGGCTGATTTCTTCTTGAATTGTACCGACTATTTCGGAGATTTCCTCAGTAGCGCCCGCCGATCGTTCTGCTAACTTCCGCACTTCTTCGGCGACAACTGCAAAACCTAAACCTTGTTCGCCGGCGCGGGCGGCTTCTATGGTAGCATTGAGAGCTAACAAATTGGTTTGGGAAGCAAGTTGAGAAATCGAAGTCACGATTTTGCCGATTTGTTGGGAAGATTCGCCCAAACGCTTCATCATTTTCGAGGTTGAGGCGATCGTCAACCGGAGCTCGTTAATGCCTTCGACAGCTCGATCGACCGCCAAGCCACCGGCTTCAGCGGTGTGAGAAGACTCCTGGGCGACTGTTTCGGCGCGCACCGAAACATCTCGCACGTCGCGGATCGAATTCACAATCCGCTCGATTTCTCGCATGATCGCAGATATTTTGGTTGCTTGAACTTCCGCCTGTTGGGTGAGTTGGCTGGTATTGTTAATAGACTCGCCCGTAGCAGACGTTACCTGTTCTGCTAAAGTTTGAATTCCCGTTACCACCTTCCGCAGAGAACCGATTAAGAAGTTAAAAGAGTCGGCGACAGCACCTAAAACATCGTTAGTAACTTCCGCCCGAACTGTCAAATCGCCTTGGGCGGCGCCTTTAATTTCTCCCAACAATTTGAGGACTTGCTGCGTCATCGAATCGGCTTCGGCTTTGCGTTCTGCTGCCAAATTTTCCAGTCCTTCTTCTGCCTCTTTGCGCTCGGTGATGTCAAACCGGATGGCGATATATTTTACAATTTGGCCGCTGGTGTCAAAAATCGGGGCGATCGTGGAATCTACCCAATAAAAAGAGCCGTCTTTGCGCCGATTTTTGATTTCACCCTTCCACACCAAACCGCGAGTAATTGTCAGCCACATTTCTTGAAAAAATGATTTGGAGTGATAGCCGGAATTGACGAGGCGGTGGTCTCGGTTGAGGAGTTCTCCCATGCTGTAACCAGATATTTGAGTGAATCTTTCGTTGACGTAGGTAATGGTTCCTTTGAGGTCTGTTTCGCTGACGATCGCAGCTTCGTCGAGGGCATTTTGCCGCGTTTTCAGTTCTTGCAGCAAGCGTTCCTGTGACTCTGCCAACTGCTGCATTCGCTGCTGAGATACTCTTTCTTCGGTGACGTTGCGGCAAACGACTACGCCGCCTTTAAGCGCCCCCGTTTCGTCTTTGAGCGGGCGGCCGTTAACTTTCACCCACAGGCCCTCAGGCTTCCGTGCGTGGCGGGTGAAAAGCTCTACGCCGTCAACTGATTCTCCTCGAATCGTGCGCGTTAAAGGTATGTCGGCTGCGGGATAGGGAGTGACTGCATCGGGCAAAAATAAACCGTATTTTGCCGACCACTCGTTGGGAAGAGTATCTGTCGAACCCGCGCCAAAGATATTTTCAGCGGCGGGGTTGAACAGGAGAAAATTGCCTTTTGTGTCGGCAGCAATCACGCCCTCACTAATGCTGTCAATTAGCAGTTGCAAGAGATTGCTTTGCTGCCGAAATTGGTCTTCGGAACGGGCTAATTGGGCTGTTGTTTCTTGCAATTTAGTAATTGCCTGTTTGCTTTCGGTAATGTCGCGAGCGACTGCATACATGATCTTTTCTTCGGCTAGAGGTCGCGATTTCCACGACAGCCATTTGTAGGAACCGTCTTTGCAGCGGTAGCGATTTTCAAAAGCGATTGTTTCGGCGCCACTGGACATTTTGCCGGCTTCGGTTGCGGTTTGTTCGCGATCGTCTGGATGGACGAAATTGAGAAAAGGTTGGTCTTGCAGTTCTTCTAGGGTGTAGCCGAGGGTTGTCGCCCAAGCGGGATTGACGCGCTTGAATTTGCCTTCAAAATCGGCTATGCACAGCAAGTCGAGGGACAGGGTGAAAAACCGATCGCGCTCTGCTTCTGCTCGTTTGCGATCGGTAATTTCGATCGCCACACCGCCAACACCGATCGGTTTGCCGTCCTCTCCGGGCAAAGGAAAGTAAGACGCCAGCCAATCTCGAATCGCGCCCGGTTGGTTGACAGTTGTCCCCGACACCTCAATGTTTAAAAACGGTTGGTTCGTGTCGAGAATCTGCTGCAACATCGGCTGTAGGGTATGAACCATTTCGGGTACAACTTCCCTCACCGTTTTACCGAGGTGTTCGGCAACTGATGCCCCGGTGGTTTCGGCTAATTGCTCGTTGACTTGCACGAATCGCAAATGGTCGTCAAAGATAAACATGGAGGCTGGGGCGGCTGCGAAAAAGGCGTCAAAGCGGGTTTGACGCAAAGCCAGTTCTCGTTCTAGGTTTTTGCGATCGGTCACTTCCAAGATGAAAGCACCAATCCCGATCGGCTTGCCGTCAGCTCCCGGTAGCGGAAAGTAAGAAGCCAGCCAATCTCGATACAGGTCTGGTCGTGCGGTGGTGGGATGGGAGATTTCGAGATTTAAAACCGGTATGTTTGAAGTTAAAACCTGTTCGTACAGGGGGCCGATCGCCGATGCCATTTCCGGTTCAGCTTCCCATACAGTCTTGCCGATGTATGCACAAACCGGCTGACCGCCGAGTTCCGAGAGCTTGTCGTTGAACTGCACGAAGCGCAGTTGGTCGTCGGTGATAAACATTCCCGCCGGTGCTGCTGCGAAAAAGGCGTCAAAGCGGGCTTGACGCACAGCGAGTTCTCGTTCTAAGGCTTTGCGATCGCTGATGTCGCGAGCTTCGGGAATCAGGAGCACGACTTTGCCGCTGTCGTCTACGATCGGCTTGAGGGAGAAGTCAACGGTCGCCACTGCACCCCCAGCAACCAGCACGTCGGCTTCGTAGCGGACTATCTCGCCGGCGGCGGCAAGAGCGATCGCAGCTTGGGCTTTTTGCTTGGCTTCTGGGGAAATTTGCCACCACAGATTCTCGGCAAACTGCGTACCTACGAAGTCTTCGCGCCGCAGTCCGGCGACGGCGAGGGCTGTTTGGTTGACTTCCAATACGGTTCCGTCTGGTTCTAGCAGCCCCACTAATTGGAACGATTGGTCGAAAATGGCTCGGAACAGTCTTTCGCGATCGCGCAGCATTTCTTCTGCGCGTTTGCGATCGCTGATGTCGCGGGTAACTGTTGCCAACCCCATAGGCTTGTCGGTTTCTGGGTGTTTGACTGTAAATACGCTGTAGTCAACGGGAATGCTGTAGTCGGTGCGAAAGTGCTTCAGGCGAAACTCGCCTCGCCAATAGCCGGTTTCCATAACGCACGGCATAATTTCTGCTGTGAATTGCTGGAGGTCTTCTGAGAACAAGAATTCCAGCATATTATTGGTTTTGATTTCTTCTAGAGAGTTGAGTCCCACTAGCTCTCGGCCGGCGCTATTGAGGTAATACAGCTCTCCCTCCATTGTTGCTAGGCCGATAAAATCTGAGCTGCTTTCGACGATCGATGTCAATCTTTGGTTTACGATTTCGGCAAGCTTGCGCTCTGTGATGTCGCGTGCGAAGCCGAGCATTCCTAAAATGTTGCCTTCTGCGTCTTGGAGGGGCAATTTCTGGGTGTCGAAGGTGTGTACTTTGCCGTCGGCTAAGGTGGCGGAGTCGTTGGGGCCTCCTTCGGCTTGCTTGTGGGCCCGGAAGTTTTGGATTTGGTTCTCGGAGTCTGTTTGGGCGTGGAAGTTGCCGAAGATTCGATCGACTGATATACCAATTTCTCCATCGTCTTTGCCGATAATTTCTGCTTGAGTTTTGCCGAAGGCGGTGGCGAAACCTGCATTGACTAGGGTGTAGCGAAAGTTTCGATCTTTGACGAAGATGCAGTCGGGCGTAGCGTCAATGACTGTCCGCAGCAAGTTTTGGGAGCTTTCTGCTTCTGCAAGTGTCTGCCGAAGTTGTTCTTCCATTTTCACGCGCTTGGTGATCTCTCTAATGGCGCAAACGAGGACTTTGCTGCCGCAGGCATCTACAAAGGTAGATTTTTTGGCGGAGAGAAAGCGGGTGTTTCCTGCTGGGTCTGTGATGGTTTCTTGGGTTTCGCTGCTGGTGTTTGCCAAGAAAACTAATTCGTCTTTTTCTTTATATGTGTCTGCTTGCTCTTTGGGCAAGAAGTCGCGGTAGGATTTGCCAATTAGTTCCGATCTGCTGCGACCTATGTATTGACAAAAGGCATCGTTTAATGTTAACCAGCGGTGCTGTTCGTCTTTGACGTAAATCGGGTCGGGGATGGTGTTGAGGATGTTGTTTAAGAATTGTTCGGAGGCTTTTAATTGTTCTTGGACTGCGGTGCGATCGCGAATTTCCTCTTCCAATTGTGCGTTAGTTTGCAGGATCTGCTCGGTTCTTTCATTGACTCGCTGCTCTAGTTCTGCGGTTAGCTGCTGCAATGCGGCTTCTGTCTGTTTGATCTGGGTAATGTCGCGGCCTTCGGCGAGGATTTGAAATACTTCTCCTGTGTCATTTAACAGCGGCTTAAACGACACGTCAATTACTGTCACCTGGTTGTTAGCTCCGGTGATTTCGTATTCTTCCCGAACAAATTTGCCGGCCGAGACTTGTTTAATGTTCGTTTTTAGGCGCTGCTGGTTGGTTGGGGATGATGCCCACCAAGGTGTCAGCCAAAATTTTAGCCCCAGCACTTCTGATGTTTGGAAATCGCCCAATTCTAGCGCTGTCTGATTTGCTTCGATCAGAGTTCCGTCTGGTTCCAATAGCGTTATTAATTGAAAAGCTTGGTCGAAGATTGCCTGAAATCGCTGAGTAGTTTCGCTGAGGGCTTGTTCAGTGTCTTTTTTAGATTGCAGAATTTGGGTGGAACCTACTAAGAAGCTGTAGCGGTTGGACAAACTCAAAAATGCGATCGC
>JAUBOH010000014.1:9529-24652 GCA_036700145.1 Microcoleus occultus BM001215366 | reverse complement strand
CTGTTTAATTACCAGCGTTCGGAATCGGCGATCGCTTCAACATCGACAATCATTAGCAAGCGTCCTTCGGAATTGTACAAACCTTTTAAAAAGGGAGCTAAGTCGGGACTGACATCTACCGCCGAGACAGTGCGATCGGGATTTAGGGATAAAACTCCTTCGACGCGGGAGACGGCTAATCCCATCCGCATTCTCGACAATCTCACGTCTCGCGGATCGGGCGCTTCCACTACTAAGATGCGGCTGCTTGGGTGGTGGGTGTCAACCGGCTCAATGCCCGTAAACCGTCCGAAGTCTGCTGCTGCTAAGATTTCGCCCCGCAAGTTGGTTAATCCCAGCAAAAATGGCTGGGTGTTCGGAACCGGGGAAATGGGTTGTTCGTTGAGGGAAAGCACTTCCCGCACAGCCTCTAACTCTATGCCGAACAGACTGCCTCCTTGACCGAAGAGAAGAAATTGCTTTGTTCCACTTGTCTGAGTCGCAGCGGGGGGAGCAGTTGTTTTCATTTCTTATTTTTTGTTTTTAGTGTAGCTTACAAATTAGGATTGTGCTTAGCCAGGAAAGCCGATCGCCGAGCGAGTTTTTCAGCATCAGTTTTTGTGTATCAAATGGCTGGTTAAATAAATCGGGGGTTGAGCGGCGGGGACGAGCGCTATGATTATAGGTAAAACTTTTAAGGGATTCTGAAACCCGGTTTTTTTTTCAAACAGGGTTTCTAGGTATGATGTTTTTTGTGACAACTGCCGAGGACTTTATATTGTGTTTATGCTGAAAGCAGGCGCTGCACGATGCTGACAAGTTGCTGAGGTTCAAAGGGTTTGCTGACGTAAGCGTCGGCGCCTAAATCGGTTCCCCAAGCTTTATCGATATCGGTGTTTTTATGAGTACAGAATACTACTGGCAAGTGTGCAGTTGCGCGATCGCCCCGCAATTCTCTGATCACTTCAAATCCGTTCATTCGCGGCATCACTACGTCTAAAACGACGAGATCCGGGGGCACTTCTCGGATCAGGGCGATCGCTGCTTCGCCGTCGCCAGCCCGGATCACGTCAATTCCGGCATCTTGGAGAATGCGGCAGATGATTTCTAGTTCGCTGGGAACATCGTCCACTACTAAAACTTTTGGCATGATTCCACATTTCCTTGCTGTTGTTGACGGCGGACAATCAAGATTGAGAAGCGGGCCCGATCGGCTGTTTGACTGCACCGCTGCACCGCGAACAAATTAATCTACTTCCCAATACAATATAGCCGATCGCATGACTGAAGGTCGGCTGTCAGCGAAAACTTTTTATTTCCATCGCGAAATCGCCATGAATAAATTAATCTGCTAGTGGGAAAAAGGGGAAAAAGGTAATTGGGAAAAAGGGAATAGTTGTGAACCAGAGTGTAGGTTGAGTCAGTGGAACCAAACCGAACAGCATCGCTTGGGAATTTGAGACTTTTCCCTCCTCGACACCGCTCGACAACACGATCTAGTTGTCAATGCGACCTATCTACCTGAGAGGGAGATTGTCATGTAATGCGATCGTACTTTTTTTCCTTCGCTTTTGAGCTGACAGGAATCAGAGGACACGGACAAGCTGAATTGACTTCTCCCGAAAGAGAGAATCAGGCGCAACCGAGGGATTTTTTTCCAGTCGCACCTTCCCTTAATATCGAAAATTGTGTAAAATATAACACTAATAAAAGTCCTGGAAGCATAAAGACCGAATCAGCCGGGTTTTTCAACTCTTCGCGAGCGCGATCCGCGACAGATTTTTGGACAAAAAAACCCGGTAGATGCGGACTGGACTGCATAATACTAATGCTGTAATTTGATGTGGAGAAACTTATAAAATGAGCGTTGACTTTCGCGAGATTAAACTGCCGCCCAACCCCAGCCAGCGGCAACCAAACCAACTCAAAATTGCTGGTGATTTTGCACCGGGAAGCAAGCCAAATGTTCCCGAAGTTAAAGGGATATCGCTGCGAGGGATAGCCGAAATTATTGCAGATATTCAGAGCGAGCAAGCTGACAGCATTACTCCTCTGGAATGGACTTATTGCCTCTGGGCAAAAGGTGAATGGGACATCAAAAACCCCGATCGCACCAAAGAAATATCTCAAGCAATTTGGCAGATAGCTCAGAGCAATTCGCGGCTGAAACAGCAGTTGTTGTGGCGTTTAGCTCTCCATCACAGCCGCCAGTTAGAAAATGCTGTTTCCAGCAATTTTCCCGCGCTCGATCGAGCTTTGGTAGAGTGCTTTGCCGAGTTTGCCAGCACAGCGGCCGGTACCGATGCTTTGCCAATACAAATTATTAAAATACTCACCCGCAATTTACCTGATTACGAGCTAGCAAAACTGAGCTGGCAATATCTAAAAACTCCTGTGGAACTGTTAGGAAAAGCTCAGTTACCCGCAACAATTCCAGTAGTAGAGCGCGCCGGGCCACACCTTGCCGGAATTTTTGCCAAAAATCAGGTTTCCGATTTGTCGGGCGTAGAATGGCTGCTCCGGTGCTTGAAAGAAATGCCTCCGCCGCAGCAACTTGCAGCAGTTGAAGAGTTGTTAGTTAAAATTTCGGCTGATATTCTCAAAAATCAACGACCGAAATTGGTTGAGTGGCTGCGCTCTGAATATTCTCCGAAATTGCAGTTACTTTCAGATCCCGCCGCTTCGTCGCTAATCCGATGGATTGGGAAACTAAATTACAGTTATTTCGAGAAAACAGTAGATTTGGTGGCGCGGATGCGGAGGCTGTCTGAAGCGGAAATTAAGCAGTTGGAGGAACGCCGGGATTTTTGGGCAAATTATAGCGATCGCCTGAAGCGGGTGCGGTTGCTTTTGCCGCAGTCGTCTGTGAGTGCGATCGGCTACCAGCTTCAGTTTGATGTGGATATTTTACCAGAGGACGGGGGCGAATTAACTGAAGTTTGCATTTTTCAGTTGGAGGGCTATTGCGCGATCGAGTTTTTCCGGGGAACCGGCGCCGAAATTCGCTTGATACCGCGAAGTAAAGAGAGCGATCGGCTGCTTTTTGTTAAGAAAGAACTGTCTGTTAAGCGCATCAGAAAATTAGGCGGGGAAGTTCACGATCGTGTTTTTATGTGGCAGAGTTCTTGCGAAAAGTGGCTGAAACAAAAAAAAATTATTCCCAATGAGGGGACTAAATTTTTTCAGGGAATGTCTCAGTATTACGGCAAATATGATGCTACAAATGGCTTGCGAGTTCCCGAACCAAACGAGCAAAAAGAGCGGGAAGTTTTGTTGAAAAAATGGCAGAAGGAAATGGAATCTTTGTAAGATTTATTAGCGATCGGTGATTGACCGCGCGGCGGTGCAATTTTCCCCGGTAGAGGAGTTTTGGGTTGACCCAAACTTGGCCAAGCGGGCGATCGGCATCATGGGAACTCGATCGTGAGCCCCAGCCGAAAAGACTGCTGCAAGATGCAGTCAAATTCAGCGGTGAGAGAGATGGTGCGATCGGCTATAATTAAGGGTTAGAAAAAAAGAACACCGAGAATGCGAAAATATGGTTGCCATCCAGAGAAATCTCAACATTGCCGCCCTAGAAGCAGAATACAGTCAAAAAACACCGCGAGAAATTATCAAATTTGCCCTAGACAATTTTGACAATATCTCAATCTCTTTCAGCGGTGCCGAGGACGTAGTTCTGATCGATATGGCCTCAAAAATTACCAAAGACTTCTGCGTTTTCACCCTAGACACCGGACGATTGCACTCAGAAACCTATCAGTTTTTGGAGAAAGTCAGAGAACATTACGGCATTAAATTAGAAGTAATGTTTCCCGATGCAGCAGAAGTACAAGCCCTAGTAGATGAAAAGGGATTGTTTAGTTTTTATCAAGACGGTCACAAAGAATGCTGCGGCGTGCGAAAAGTCAAGCCGCTGCGCCGCAAACTGAATACTCTGGATGCTTGGATTACCGGTCAGCGCAAAGACCAAAGTCCCAGTACCCGCAACCATATTCCGGTGATTGAAGTTGACAGTGCATTCTCAACTCCCGATCGTGAATTAATTAAATTTAACCCCTTAGCAAACTGGTCTTCGGCAGAGGTTTGGGAATATATTCGCGCTTTGGATGTGCCTTACAACAAGTTGCACGAACGCGGTTTTGTCAGCATTGGTTGCGAACCTTGTACGAGACCGGTATTGCCTAACCAACACGAACGCGAAGGTCGCTGGTGGTGGGAAGAATCGACTTTAAAAGAGTGCGGTTTGCACGCTGGTAACGCACAAAAATAGTTGACAGTTGACAGTTGATAGTTGACAGTTAACCGTTAACTAATAACAGTTAACCGTTAACTAATAACCAATGACTGATGACTAATGACTAATGACTAATGACCAATGACTAATAACCAATGACAACTAAGAGGGCGGGCACTCTTGGCACCGCCCCTACCAACTGACAACTTTTTAAGCCAGGTACTTATGCTCGCCTCAACTAGCGAATTGCTGAACACGGCCCGGAGAAATGCTTATGCGATCGGCGCTTTTAACGTCTACAACCTCGAAGGAGTAAAAGCCGTCATCGATGCCGCCGAAGCGCTGCAAAGTCCTGCGATGCTGCAACTTCACCCCAGCGCCCTCAAATACGGAAAATCGCCTTTAGTCGCGCTTTGTATGGAAGCAGCGCGCCAATCTTTAGTGCCGATCGCAGTACACTTAGATCACAGCACCTCAGAAAAAGACATTCATCTTGCCCTAGCCGCCGGCATCAAATCAATTATGGCAGACGGTTCTCCTTTGTCCTACGAACAAAACTTAATATTTACTCGCGAAATGACTGAATTATCCCACGCTAACGGTGCGGTTGTTGAAGCAGAAATCGGCAGAATTAGCGGCACGGAAGACGGTTTGACAATCGAAGAAAAAGCCGCGAAAATGACCGATCCAGTGGAAGCAGTAGAGTTTATCAAAGAAACTAAGGTTGATTTCTTAGCAGTTACAATTGGCAACGTTCACGGCAAATATTTCAGCGAACCCAAACTCGATTTCCCGCGTTTGGCAAAAATCCGGGCTTCTGTTTCAGTGCCGTTAGTATTGCACGGCGCTAGCGGTTTACCGGAATCAACGATCAATCAATCTATTAAATTAGGTGTATCTAAGTTTAATGTAAATACGGAAGTTCGCGATGCTTATATGGAGGTGTTAAAAACTAGCAGTTCTTTGTCAGACCCGGATTTGTTGGAAGTTATGGAAAAGGCGATCGATGCTATGCGATCGGTCATTTCTGGCAAACTGGAACTTTTCGGTTCTGCGGGTAAGGCTTATTTGCATCAGTCACCTTATGCGGAAGGATTTACGGCAAATAGTGTCAGTAATAAACAAGTTGAAACTAATCAAGTTGTTGTCAAATCTTAAAAAGTGTTTGTAGTGAGGACTTTAGTCCTTTCTTGGAGTCAGAAGAAGGACTAAAGTCCTCACTACGAACCTTGGTGAAGAAGGACTGAAGTCCTCACTACGAACCTGGGTGAAGTCTTTTCTAACGGTTTAAAAATCGATCGGGATCGATGCCAGATTCCCGCAGCCGCTGAATTAAAGACTGCAATTGAGCTTCCGCTGAGTCGGCCCGCTGCCGTTGCTGTTCCGCTTCAGTCAGAATCCAATTGCCATCAACATCATACCAGCGCAACCACAGTCGATCGATTCCCTGAAACTCCCCTTCCCACAAACCCAAGCCCAAACTTAAGTCAGCAATCCACACCCGCGAGTCAGGCAATTCTAATTCTTGATAGTGTCCGGCCTTCAATTCAAACACTCGCAACCTGTTAGTATAGCGGCTGAAAACGACATAAACAGGAACCCGCAAAATCTGCTCGTAAACCTCCCATTTACTGGGCGGTTTCTCATTTGTTTCAGGCTGTAAAACTTGCCCGTTACCCGCAGCGTTTCCCGGCTGAGCCGGCAACTTTTCCTCATCGGTATTATCGCCTAAATCTTCTTTTTCCGTTCCCGGCGAAAGCAGTTCTACAATTACAAAAGGATTCACGCCTTCCTGCCAAGTAACGTAACTCATCCGCAGTTCCGATCGATCGTAAAGTCGGGGAACTCCCACAACTCCAAACCAATCCGGCCGCTTGTGCCGCATGGGGTGACGCACGTCATAATAAAGGTTCATGTCGGTGCCGCTAAATATCTCAGAAGCCGGATAATTTCGAGGGCGAAACGTCAGGCTCAACAACTGCGGCTGCAAATCGTGAAATTCGTCAGGCAAACCAGGTTCCTCCGGGTCTTCGCTAGGTAAATCGTACATCGTCGGCAGCGTTTCTCTGGGCGATCGCGGCGGATCGCTTTGCGGCACAGGATATTTAAAAGGCAACATATAATATTGAGAAATTACTCCATTTATGCTAACATCATTTTAATACTTGCAGGACGAGCGCCAACAGCCGCTAAAACTTTTATGTCAACCTTTTATTCCTCTCTTCTGTGAAGTTAATCTAAAATCTAAAATCTAAAATCGACTGACCCGAACTTCTGCACTATGATCGACATTCCTCAACTGATTGCTAAAGAACTTTCCATCAATCTCTCCCAAGTCAATAATGCTCTGGAACTTTTCGCTGAGGGAGCAACTATTCCGTTTATTGCCCGCTACCGCAAAGAACGCACGGATTTGCTGAATGAAATTCAGTTGCGGG
This sequence comes from Microcoleus occultus BM001215366, assembly GCA_036700145.1. Lineage (GTDB taxonomy): Bacteria > Cyanobacteriota > Cyanobacteriia > Cyanobacteriales > Microcoleaceae > Microcoleus. The sequence continues at coordinate 17,998 of JAUBOH010000014.1, read as the reverse complement.
ACATCTCCGATCGCTTTACGTATTTGACGGAAATCGAAGACCGCAAAAAGTCGATTTTAGAGACGATTAGCTCTCAGGGAAAATTGACTGAAGAACTGCAAACTAAAATTGAAGCGTGTTTGCAAAAAAACGAACTCGAAGACCTTTATCTGCCTTACAAACCCAAGCGGCGGACGCGAGCGACAATTGCTAGGGAAAAAGGTTTGGAACCGCTGGCAACTTTTATTAAATCTCTGAATTTACCCACGGCTAAACCAGCCGATATTGAAGCGGAAGCAGCTCAATACATTTCGGACGAAAAGGGAGTTAAGACAGCAGAAGAAGCTCTCAAAGGTGCTGGGGATATTTTGGCGGAAGCAGTTTCGGAAAAAGCCGAATTAAGGGCTTATTTGCGAGATTTTTTGATGAAAACTGGTGTTTTTGTCTCGAAAATTAAAGATGATTTCCCGGAAGGAAGCACTAAGTTTGAAATGTACCGCAATTACCAAGTTGCAGCGAGAAATGTTCAGTCGCACAATATGTTAGCGCTTTTCCGGGGGGAAACGGAAGGGGTTTTAGATTTGGAACTGGCCTTTGATGAATCGGCGGTGATGGCTTATTTGGACGATCGCGAAATTAGAACTAGGATACCTGAAGTTAAAGAGTTTTATCGATCGACCTTGAAGGATGCTTTCAACCGACTGATGAAGACTTCGTTAATTACCGAAGTTCGATCGCACAACAAAGCCGTCGCTGATATCGAGTCGATCGCCACTTTTGAAACCAACCTCCGCGAGTTGCTGCTGTCGGCGCCGGCGGGAATGAAACCCACATTGGCGATCGATCCGGGATTTCGCACGGGCTGCAAAGTTTCCGCCCTCGATGAAACTGGACAGTTTTTGGAATATCAAGCAATTTTTCCCCACCAAGCCGTAGGTCAAAGACAGCAAGCTGGTAAAATTGTCAAGCATTTAATTGAAAAATATAAAATTGAATTAATCGCGATCGGCAACGGTACAGCTTCCCGCGAAACAGACGAATTTGTGTCGGAAGTTTTGGCAGAGATGGACAGAAAACCGATTAAAGTCATGGTGAACGAATCCGGTGCATCGATTTATTCAGCGAGTGATGTGGCGATCGCCGAATTTCCCGACCTTGACATCACAATTCGCGGCGCAGTCAGCATCGGAAGGCGCTTGCAAGACCCTTTAGCCGAACTTGTGAAAATCGACCCGAAATCGATCGGAGTCGGTCAATATCAGCACGACGTTGACCAAAAACTGCTTAAAAAGAAACTCGATGAAACCGTCGAAAGCTGCGTCAACTACGTCGGAGTTGACTTAAACACAGCATCCAAAGAACTGCTGACATTTGTGTCGGGAATGACAGCAACAGTTGCCAAAAATATCGTTAATTACCGCAACGAAAACGGCGCGTTTAAAAATCGCCGCCAACTCCTGAAAGTTCCCAAACTCGGGCCAAAAGCTTTTGAACAAGCAGCCGGATTTCTGCGCATTCGCGGCGGCGAAAACCCTCTGGACAATACAGCAGTTCATCCCGAAAGTTATCCTGTAGTCCAGGCGATCGCCAAAGACTTAAGTTTGCCGCTGACTGGAATAACCGAAATATCGGAAAAAATCAAGACTGTAAATATCAATAAATATGTCACAGAGAAAGTCGGTGAACCCACACTCCGAGACATTATTTCCGAACTCGAAAAACCGGGAAGAGACCCGCGTGCCGAGTTCAAATATGCTACTTTCCAAGCCGGAATCAAAGAAATCTCCGATTTGCTAGTTGGGATGGAATTGGAAGGCATAATCACGAATGTAGCTAAGTTTGGAGCCTTTGTTGATGTGGGAGTGCACCAAGATGGTTTGGTTCACGTTTCTCAATTAGCCGATCGATTTGTGGACGATCCCACACAGATTGTGAAAGTCGGACAAGTTGTGAAAGTGCGGGTTTTGGAGGTGAATGAGAAGCTAAAGCGGGTTAGTTTGACAATGAAGCTGCAAGAAAAACCGCAACCGCAAACTGGCAATCTTCGGCTTCCGACTCCGCGCCGCCGTTGAAACTTGGGTTAAAAAATGAAAAAGGGCGAGGGCGGGACGCCATCGCCCGTGCTACGGCTATAATAGTGTAATCCTCACCCACCTCAAAATTATATGGTTGCAAGTAAAAGCGACACCTACATCTCCCCCGAAGATTATTTAGCAGGCGAGAAAGTCAGCCCCATCAAACACGAGTACAGACAAGGTGAAATCTATGCAATGGCAGGGGCAAAAAAAGCTCACGCCATCATTTCGGGAAATGCGTTTGCACTATTGAGAAACCATCTTCGGGGAAGTGGTTGTATGCCTTACGTGGCAGATGTAAAAGTTCGGATTGAGGCAGCAAATTGTTATTACTATCCCGATGTAGCGGTGACTTGCGATGAACGGGACAGTAATACTGATGAAGATTTTATTATCTACCCGCGCTTAATTGTCGAAGTTTTATCGCCGAGTACAGCGGCTTTTGACAGAGGTGAAAAGTTTGCCGATTACCGTACTTCTGAAAGTTTGCAAGAATATGTGTTAATCAATCAAGAAAGAGTTAGTGTAGAGTGTTTTCGCCGGAATGCAGAGGGTTTGTGGGTGCTTTATCCTTACACTCAAGGGCAAGAAGTTCAGTTTAAGAGTGTTAATTTTAGCTGTGCGATCGAGACATTGTATGAAGATGCCATTCCAAGTCTAGTTAATTATCCATAATAATTGTTTGTAGTAAGGACTTTAGTCCTGCTTAACTAAAACGAGGGAGAGAGGACTGAAGTCCTCACTACGAACCCTACAAGCCCACTCGATATTCTTATTTTTTCTTGTTAGCTTTCCAAGTGCCGCCGTAGAAGTACAAAGGATTATTTTTGCTTACCGATTCCCAACATTTAAGACACAAAAAAAACCACTGCCCCGACTCGTCATACCGGGCGCGGTAGAGAGTCGGGGCAGATTGGGAACAGCGATCGCAACATTTGATTCTGATTGCTCTGGCCATTGCGATCGAGTTTCAAGCAATTACGGATTCTTGAGGGCGGGCAAAAATCATGCGGCCGGCGCTGGTTTGCAGGGCGCTGGTGACTACGACTCGGGCTTCGCCGCCGACATAGCTGCTACCTGCTTCTACGACTACCATTGTGCCGTCATCCAAGTAACCGATTCCTTGGGAGGGTTCTTTGCCTTCTTTGCGGATCTTTAGCTCGATCGTATCTCCGGGTAAATAAGTCGGGCGCACCGCATGAGTCAAATCGTTGATATTCAAAACAGCCAGTTTTTGGACGGTAGCTACTTTCGATAAGTTGTAGTCGTTGGTAAGCAAAATGCCGTCGATATCCAAAGCGAATCGGACTAATTTTGCATCGACTGTGGCAATATCTTCGTAGTCGGCCGAGTGAATTTGAATCCGTTCTGGATATGTTTCTTTGATGCGGTTGAGTACATCTAAGCCGCGGCGCCCGCGCACTCGCTTTTGATCGTTGGCGGAGTCAGCTACCAGTTGCAGTTCTTGCAGCACGAATTGCGGGATGATAATTTGACCTTCGAGAAAACCTGTTTCTAGCAGGTTTTCAATCCGACCATCAATTATACAGCTTGTATCGACTACTTTGGCAGAAGCTGGTTTGAAAGTACCTTCGGCTACCAACACTGTGTCTAAGCTTTTGGGGTTGATCAGTCGCAAGAAAGCGCGGCCGTGAGTGTCGGTTAAGCTGACGCCTGTGAAGCCGAACATGACGCTTCCTAAAACTGCGACTAGAGGTTTGATGAAGCCGAATTCCTCGGGAATTGGCAGCAGAAACAGCGGAGCCAGCATTAAGTTCGCTACTAGCAGTCCGATGATTAAGCCGATCGCCCGCGTCAGCAGCATCTCCACCGGCATATCGCCGACTTGCTTTTCTACGCGCCGGTAGGTTGTTTGAGCCACTAATCCCAACACGAAACCGATTAATGCTCCAAACGAGCCTAGTACGGAACTTAAACCTTGTATATTTGTAACTTGCTCCAGCAGGTTGCTCGGCAGGAGTTCGACTCCGTAATAACCGATGCCTCCGCCTGCGATGATGAATGAGATAATTATGATTGCGTCTAGCATTAGTTCTAGGTTAATGAATTTGTTCACATTATATCTTTCCCGTGCTGATACCTGTGTTTATCTTTTGGTCGGATATCGCTATATTTACTGACAGATTTTCATGAACTTATATTTCGCAGTTGTACCCTTTGGGGGATGTGCGATCGAGTGTTGCTAGCATTTCGCGCTGCACCGATGGTCTCTAGGATCTGCCAATAGATTACCCTGTGGGCTGTTCGGCAATTACTGCCGCTCGAAACTTTGTTGAGATTAAACTAAAATAGCCGTAGCTTGCGGGGCTCCCAGCCATCGTTCGCAGTACATTTTTACTAAGAAAATGTCATAATATACATAATTATTTATGATAGTTTAATGAAAACTTTAGATTTGAACTTGCACTTTTGGCTAAAGATGTGATGAACCCTACCACAGATTATTTAACATTTGAATTTAAAACAAGTGCACAAGTGGCAGAAAATTCTGGCATTCCTAGTTCGGCTTACTTGCACATACCTTTTTGTCGCCGCCGCTGTTACTACTGCGATTTTCCGGTTTTCGTCGTGGGCGATCGCAAAAATGGCGAGAATTCTGGCACAATTGTGCAATACGTTGCTGTACTGTGTCAAGAAATTCAAGAAACTCCAAATTTAGGCGCATCTCTGAAGACAGTTTTTTTTGGTGGTGGTACGCCTTCGCTGCTTTCTGTTAGTCAGTTAAGCCAGATTTTAGAGACGATCGATCGCAAATTTGGAATTGCTGCTGGGGCGGAAATTTCTATCGAAATAGACCCGGGGACGTTTACTTTAGAACAGTTGCGGGGATATGCAGCGGCGGGAGTTAATCGAGTTAGTTTGGGAGTGCAAGCTTTTCAGGATGAATTGCTGCAAGCTTGCGGGCGATCGCACTCTGTCGCCGAAATTTTTGAAGCAGTAGAAATAGTGCGATCGGCTGGGATAGTTAATTTCAGTTTAGACCTAATTTCGGGACTGCCGCACCAAACTTTAGAACAGTGGGAATTTTCCTTAAAGTCGGCGGTGGAAATTGCGCCGGCTCACCTGTCTATTTACGACTTAATTGTCGAACAGGGAACTGCTTTCGGGCGCTACTTTGAAGCTGGCGCGCCGCCGCTACCAGCAGATGAAACCGCTGCTCAAATGTACCGCTTAGCACGGGAAATTCTCACCGTCGAAGGCTACGAACATTACGAAATTTCTAATTACGCTCGAAGAGGTTATCAGTGTCGCCACAATCGCGTTTATTGGGAAAATCGTCCTTATTACGGCTTCGGAATGGGGGCGGCGAGTTACGTGGAAGGCCGGAGGTTGACAAGGCCTCGCAAAACTCAAGAATATTATCAGTGGGTGCGATCGATCTCTTCTTTCACTTCGGAAGCTAATTCAAAACTTGCGGGGGAAACTCAGCCAGATATTCAACCAGCAATCGAGCAAAATTTTCAAGTCTCAGAAAATGACGTTTTGTTAGAAACGCTGATGCTAGGTTTGCGTTTAGCAGAAGGAGTTAGCCTGTCGGCGCTGCAGGCAAAGTTTAGTCAGCAAACGGTCGATCGAATTTGGCGTTGTTTGCAGCCCTACTGGCGCCAAGGATGGATCGAAATTGGGCGATCGGATGGGGCGATCGCAACTTTAGGCGAGGGTGCGCAACTACCGCTTTTGGGAAATTTGCGGTTGAGCGATCCTGAAGGTTTTTTATTTTCTAATACGATTTTAGCCGATTTGTTCAGTAAGTTAGGAGAGGATAATTAGCTTGCGTCTGAGGAAGTACATCCCCGGCAAGCCCATCGCCAGTAAAACCAGGGCCGCCAATTCGACAGGAAGCAAATTAAATCGCTCCCTAGCTTTATATTGTCAAAACTGACATATTTTATATCGATCCCTAAACAAAACTTAAAGACGAACTAAGCCTTAAGATAGACGCACCGACTGAAATCTGGCTGTCATACTTGAGAGTGACGATTTAAAAAATACTTTAATGCAAACTCTAACTCTCAAACCCAACAACAACATCGACAGCAATCCCAACCTTGTAATTAGCGAGCGCGGCTGCAATCCGACTTCTAAGTGTAATTTTTGCGGTCACTACAAACTGCAAAGAGGTTCAGTAGGTCACTGTCAATTGTTGAACGCACCTGTGCGGGGAGGATGGAAATCTTGCGCTTTAGCAATGCCGCCTTTTGCACCTTCTTGGGAACACGCCGAAGGCGCAAAGGTTGCGGCTGGCACGTTTGTTAATTAACCAAAGAAATGTTAAAAAAATTTGCTTTTAACTGGTAATATGCTATGTTGAGTTTAGACCAGTCATCAATGGCTCGCACAATTTCACAAACAAGTTAAAAAAATGAATTTGACACTAACTGAGGTAATTGCTGAACGTGATACGCGGATTTTGTGCTGGTATCTCAATACTACCAACAAAATGCAAATTGCTCGGATTACAAACATTCCTAACTGGTATTTTGAACGGACGGTGTTTCCGGGAGAACGTTTGTTGTTTGAAGCAGTACCCTCGGCTCAGTTGGAAGTTTGCAGGTGCGCGGAGACAGGTACTATTGTGTGCGAGCGAATTTTGTGCGATCGGCTGCGAGTTGAAGAGTTAAGCACGGCTGATTCAAAATAATTCCCCAGACTTACCGACGGGGAATAAAAACCCGGTTTTTCACAAACCGGGTTTCTCTGTTTGATTGTAAAAACTCTAAGAGTAAAACCCGATGTCCCTCACCGAACAAATCCTCTCCCAATTACCGGGAGACGCCCTCGGAGGCTTGCTTCATGTCGATCGACTCTGGGAAAACCTCAAACAAAACACCGCACCAGCAGCCCAAGCAGTCAAACACAGCCAACAACCCCTCGAAACCCTCGATTTCGACATAGTTATCGGCGGCGGAACCCTAGGAATATTAATCGGTACAGCCTTAGCAGTGCGCGGCTGGCGAGTAGCCTTGCTAGAACGAGGACTCCTGCGCGGGCGCGAGCAAGAATGGAACATTTCCCGCAAAGAATTAGACGCATTCGTAGAACTAAATTTGCTGTCCGTTGCAGAACTCGAAAAGGCGATCGCCACCGAATACAACCCAGCCCGCATCAGCTTTGACAACACCCCCGACATTTGGGTGCGCGGCGTACTCAACATCGGAATCGACCCAGTTTACCTGCTCGAAACTCTCAAACAGCGATTCCTTCAAGCTGGAGGAAAACTATTTGAAAACACACCATTTCAAACAGCAACAATTCACCCCAACGGAGTCGCCGTAGAATCTGCAACTACCGACGCACAAACTGCGGCAAATTTATTTAAAACCCGATTATTCTTAGATGCAATGGGACATTTCTCGCCCATTGTCCGCCAAGCAAGACAAGGCAAAAAACCCGACGCCGTATGCTTAGTAGTCGGTAGTTGCGCCCAAGGATTCCCCCAAAATGAAACCGGCGATATATTTGCATCCTTCACTCCAATGCAAAATCAATGCCAATACTTTTGGGAAGCATTTCCAGCACGAGATGGACGCACAACTTACCTATTTACCTATATAGATGCCGACACAGAAAGATTCAGTTTAGAAACATTATTTGAAGACTATTTACGCTTGCTTCCCCAATATCAAAACGTCGAACTCGAACAGTTAAAATTCCAAAGAGCACTCTACGGATTCTTTCCCTGCTATCGCCAAAGCCCTCTAAAAACGCCTTGGAATCGCATACTTCCAGTGGGAGACAGCAGCGGTAGCCAATCGCCCCTCAGCTTCGGCGGTTTCGGCGCAATGGTACGCCACCTCAAACGATTGACTCTCGGAATTGACGAAGCTTTGACAAGCGAAAGTCTCGACAAAAATTCCCTAGCACTTTTGCAACCGTACCAGCCGAATCTATCTGTCACCTGGTTGTTTCAGCGTTCGATGAGTGCTGCGATGAATCAGAAAATAGACCCCAATCAAATCACTCAACTTTTGGCTGCCGTCTTTCAGGTAATGGAAGAGTTGGGAGAACCGGTGCTCAAACCGTTTCTTCAGGATATCGTGCTGTTTCCGGCTTTGTCCAAAACCCTGTTTAAAACAGCAATTAGCCATCCGGGATTGGTTATGAAAATTATCCCGCAGGTAGGAATAGCTAATCTTCTAGATTGGATGGTTCATTATGTGAATTTAGGAATTTATACGGGATTGGAGCCTTTGGGGAAAGCGGTAGAACCGCAGGTAAAAAAATTAGCACCGGAACAGCAATACTATTTTCATCGATTGGTTGAAGCGTGGCAATACGGCGCTGGAGGCGATTATTAATTATGGTTTGTAGTGAGGACTTCAGTCCGCATCAAGATTCAAGGACTAAAGTCCTCACTACAAACTTATAGATGGGAAGGACTAAAGTCCTCACT
>JAUBOH010000014.1:0-9429 GCA_036700145.1 Microcoleus occultus BM001215366 | reverse complement strand
TCCTCACTACAAACTTATAGATGGGAAGGACTAAAGTCCTCACTACAAACTTATAACGGAGCGATAACTGCTAAAGCTTGGGGAATGACTCGAAATTTTGCAGGCGTGTGAGTTGTGATTTCACCGTCGGTATTAATCGGACGGCGTGTGCTAGTATTAACCTCAAATTCTTGAGCGTGCAAGGCACGAACGTTAGGCCAATCGGTATGATTTCCTTGCCTCATAGCCGGAAGCAAAGCAATGATTTCCCACCAGTTGTTTGTTTCCAAACTGTACAAATCCAGTCGCTTGTCGTCGATTGTAGCATCCTCGGCTACTGTCATGCCTCCGCCGTAATAGCGACCGTTACCAATGGCGATTTGAATAGTTTTCACATTAAAAGATTGGTTGTTTACCTTAATTTCGGCTCTGAATGGTCGCGCTGACCAAAGTGTCTGCAAAGCAGTAAAAGCATAAGCAAAAACTCCCCAGCGCTGCTTTACGTCTTTAGTCAGCCGCTGGGTAATTTGCACGCTCAATCCCAAACTCGCTACATTAAAAAAATACTGTCCGTTTACCCAACCCAAGTCTATGAGCCGAACTTTGCCACTGGCAATTACTTGACAAGCTGCGGATAAATCTGTAGGAATTCCGAGAGTGCGCGCTAGGTCGTTAGCTGTTCCCATCGGCAAAATACCCAAGGGTAACTTGGTGTCTGTCAAACCTTCTATGGCGCTGTTGAGAGTGCCGTCGCCGCCGCCAATTATGACTAATTCGACTCCATTTTGGTAGCGCCGAATTGTGTCGGAAAGTTCGCTGGCGCGGTTTGTAGATTCTACAATTAACTCAAAATCCAGTGCTTGCAATTCTACTGTGGCTTGAGATAATAGCTTTTTTCCTTTTCGGGAGTGCTGGTTGACTAAAAGTAGAGCTTTCTTCATTTGTTAATTTTTGATGGGAATATTGGGTGTGTGGGTGCATCTGGTATTTTGTAAGGGCGAAGCATTCCGGCAGATAATTTATTAGTGATTACCAGAGATTTACTGCCGGAATGCTTCGCCCCTACGAATATATTTGCTTTCACACCAGATGCACCCGGGTGTGTTTAATTACCAAAAGTATAGTTTGATGACTTAACGGGATGAAATTAATGCTTTATTTTTATTTTACTGCTGATGATGGATTGACAAAAATGTCAAAAAATGGATAATTGTAGCAAAAGATTGCTAAAAAATACGTCCGGCTCTGGGGTAGCAGCAAACAATCTCGCCGATCGACAAAAGCTAAATTAAAATTATGTCTAATATTTTAGAACAAGCGCAAGTCGCTGCCGATCGCCAAAACTGGCCTGAGTTAATCGAATGCTTGCAGCAAGTGACAGCAAACGGCAGCCAGCCGCAGGAACAGCACATTTTAGAGCAGGCTGTCAGTTTAGCAATAGCAGCCTTAGAATGGGGCGATTTTCAAGACCGCTGGGAAATTGCTAAAGTATTCCCCAATCTGGGAAATTGCGCGATCGCACCTTTAATTGCCGTGCTCGAAGACGAAGACGCAGACACGGAACCCCGGTGGTTCGCCGCCCGCATTCTCGGAAAGTTTGAGCGCCCGGAAGTGATGCAAGCTTTAGTCAAATTAGTCAAAAATTCCGACGAAGAATTGAGCCAAGTCGCCGCCGAAACCCTAGGAAATTTAGGCCCGACAGTCATAGAATCCCTAGCAAATCTCTTACTACAAGAAGACTCGCGACAGTTTGCGACAGCAGCACTCGCCCAAATTCGGCGCACCGAAACCATCCCACCGCTGTTGACTGTAGTCGGAGACTCTAAAGTTGGGGTGCGGGTGGCTGCGATCGAGGCTTTGAGCAGTTTTCACGACTCCCGCATCCCGCCGGTACTGGTAGCAGCACTCAAAGATCCGGCGACAGCAGTCAGAAAAGAAGCGGTGCGAGCTCTCGGAGTGCGCCCTTATTTAGACGCAGAATTAGATTTAGTTAACTTGCTAAAACCTTTGCTTTGGGACATCCGATTAGAAGTTTGTCAGTCTGCGGCGATCGCTCTTGGGCGGCTGAAAACCGATGCTGCGGCTGCTGCTTTATTTGAATTGCTGCAGCATCCCACAACTCCGGTGGAATTGCAAATCGAAACTGTCCGCGCCCTAAGCTGGAGCGAAACCGCAGTCGCTTTAGAATATTTGCAGCAAACCTTAATTGCCGAATTTAATAACACAAACTCTCCTGTTTGTCAAGAGATTGTCACTGTTTTAGGGAGAGTAGAAAAGCCGGAGCTAAAAGCAAAAGCTGCTGAAATTGCGATCGATTTGCTTGCAAGCAGTCATCCGGCGGTACAGGAAGCAGGAATCAAAAAATCTTTAGCTTTAGGGTTAGGAAAGTTAGGAGATATGAGAGCGCTAGATGTGCTGATCGAACTGTTGGCCGACGCAGACAACAGCGTCAGGCTGCATAGTTTATCAGCCCTCAAACAGCTCAGTGCGATCGAGGCCAGACAGCAATTAGAAAGTTTAGTTAAGCAAGAGAGTCTCGAACCGAGATTGAAAGAGGGAATTGCGATCGCCCTGCAAGAATGGCAGGAAAATTAAGACGGTTTGATCGTTCGGACTTTAGTCCTCAGATTATCAGGACTAAAGTCCGAACGATCAAACTGAAAATTTAAAACTCAAAACTTTACCTCTGCTAAATTGGCAGCCGCACTCCAAAAGTCGAGCCTAGTCCTTCCCCCGGACTTTCGGCCCAGACAGTGCCGCCGTGGAGTTCCACGAGATGGTGGACGATCGCCAATCCCAGCCCCAGCCCGCCGTAATTGCGCGTAGAAGTGCTGTCAGCTTGGCGGAAGCGATCGAACACCAACGGCAAAAACTCCTTGCTAATGCCAATTCCCGTATCGCTGATGGCGATCTTCACAGAGTGAACCGGAGACAGCAGGGCGCTACCAGCTTGCATCGGTTCCCCCTCCTCCGAGAGCCGGATTTCGACGCGACCTCCGGGCGGCGTAAACTTAATCGCATTCGAGAGCAAATTCCACAGCACCTGCTGCAAACGAGTAGCATCGCCCCTCACGGCGCTCACGCCTTCGCCGTAAAAAGTCGCCAATTCAACTCCCCGAGCTTCAGCATCAGGGCTCAGCGCCTTCACGGCCGTTTCAACAGTCCGCACCAAATTCACCGGACACAGCTTCAAACACACTTTGCCGCTCACAATCCGGGAAACGTCCAGCAAATCCTCAATCATCTGAGTCTGCAACCGCCCGTTTCGCTCGATCGTCTCCAAAGCCACAGCCGTTTTTTCGGCACTCAACTTGCGCTGCCGCAGTATCTGAGCCCAGCCCACAACTGCGTTTAGAGGCGTCCGCAACTCGTGAGAAAGCGTTGCCAAAAACTCGTCTTTAATCCGGTTGGCCTCCGCCGCTTCCCGGTAAAGCCGCGCATTGTCGATCGCCACCGCCGCATCCCGGGCCAAATCCTCCAGCAACACCAAATCGCCCTCAGCGCAGCGGCGGCCGGACTCCCCGCACAGCAGCGAAATCGCTCCCAGCGTCCGCCCGCGAGCGATCAGCGGCACGCAGATTGCCGACAGCGGGGTGTGGGATCGCAGCACTTTCAGCAGTTCGCTGTCGGACACAACCGCCTCTATCGCCCAGTCGGGTATTTCTGGGTAGATTTTCGACTCTCCAGTCCGCAGCACCTTTGCTACTCCGTGGCGCCCCTGGGGGTCTACGGGCAAGCGCCCGTCGATTTGCCACAGCAGAGCGACTTTGCTCGGATCTGAGTGAGCAACTGCTTGCAAGCGGATCGAGCCATCCGGCTCGACCAAATGCACGCAGCACCAATCCCCCAGCCTCGGCACTGCTAAATCTGCCAAACCTTGCAGCGCCTCCTGGTAATCCAGGGAAGCCGACGACAACAAAGCCAAAGCTCGCACGCGGAAATCCGCTGTTTGCGTCGCTCGCTGGCGATCGTCAATATCCGTACAAGTCCCGAACCACTTGATGATTTTCCCCTCAGCATCCCGCACGGGCAATGCCCGACCCAGATGCCAGCGGTAAGCCCCGTCCGATGCCCGTTTAAAGCGGTATTCCACCTCGTAAGTCCCCCCCGTTTCCACGGAGGTTTTCCAGCGTTCTAGGCAGTTTTCCACGTCATCTGGATGCAAAACTGGCTGCCACCCCCAGCCTTGAGTTTCCGCAAGCGTCATGCCGGTATATTCAAACCAGCGCTGGTTGTAGTAGTCGAGCCAGCCGTCGGCTCTGGCTGTCCAAACTATTTGCGGGATGGCTTCAGCGAGGACGCGGTAAAGGTGTTCGCTGGCTTCGGCTTGGAGGCGGGCGGTTTGTTCTCGTGCCAATGCTAGATTCCGCTGTGCTTCGGCTTCTTTGCGATCGCTGATGTCGCTAATCGCGCCGATCCATTTCCACAGATTGCCTTGAGAGTCAAGCACTGCTTTGCCCCGATCGATCCAGTAGAGCCAGCCGCCGCCCCGGCACTGCACGCGGTATTCCTGAAAAAATGGGGTTGCAGAACTGTCTGGGGCGCTCAAATACCGATCGACTGCGGCGACGACTCGATCGCGGTCGATCGGGTGCAAGATACTGTTCCAAGCTGCTCTAGTCCTCGGAAATCCGCCTTTTTCGTACCCCAAATGTTCGTCTACGTGACCGAACCACAGCACGATGCCGGTCTCGATATCCCATTCGTAAATCAAATCGCTGGCACTTTCTGCTGCAATCCGAAACCGTTCCTCAGACTGCCGCAAAACTTCCATAAACTTAAAGCGTTCCGTCACGTCCAAAACCAGAGACAGCACCGATATCAACTGTCCCGAATCGCTGTAAAAAGCCGAATTGTACCACTCGCAGTGCAGCAACGAACCGTACTTGTCGTAATTGCTGTTGCGAACAACATTGCACCGAGCCTGTGGGTTTTTTAAACTATAAATTGCCGATCGTACATCTTCAACATCGCCCTCATTAATAAATTTCCATTCGCTAAAATGCTTGCCTAAAACTTCTGTTGCATTCCACCCAAAAATCTTCTCGGCCGCCGGCGACCACCCACTGAGGCGAAAGTTTTCATCCCACTCAATCACCGCTAGGGGCGTATTTTCAAAATGAGAAGTGAGTTTTTGCAGCGCGTCGCGCAGGGATGCTTCTACTTGCTTGCGCCCAGTAATATCGGTGAAAGAAATAGCAATCCCGTCGCCCAATTTAACCGTCATAATCCGAAACCAGCCGACAATGCCTTCGCTGTTGTAAGAAATCTCGGTATCGAGGGGAATTCCTGTTTCTAAAACTTGCAGGTAACGGTCGAACAAACTGTTATCTTTATGGCCCGGCAGCACTTGCAGCAATCGCTTCCCGGTTAATTCGCCCGGGGTGCTTTGCTGAATTTTTGCCGCTGCGGGATTGACGTATTCCCATTCAAAATCCACAATTTTGGAGCCGTCGCGAATGCTGCGGAACACGTTAAATCCGTCTAGAGATAATTCCTGAAAAACGCGGAAGCGTTCTTGGCTTTCTTGCAGTTTGTCTACAGTGTCAAGCAGGAGTTCCTCGACTCGCTCGCGCTGCGCTATTTCTGCCAGCAATTGCTGGTTAATTTGCTGGAGTTGGGTTGTGGGGGATGCGGCGAGATTTTTAATGGCAGAGTCGGCTTGCGGTCGATCGGCCTTTTCATTTCCCAGCCCTGTATTTGCTGGTAAAGAGGCCGCCCCAGCCAAAGCCAACACTTGAGAAACCCAGGGTATCAAGGACGCTACAGCCCACAAAGAGATGATAGCGGTAACGGCGGCGAGGGAAGTTGACAGCCAGTAGCCCGGATGCGCCAGCATCCAAACTTGCATCAGGTGAGTTGTCCCGCCACAGAAAAACCAGGCTCCCAATAGGACAAACCCCTTGGTTAAAGGCACGTCCCGCTGCTTCCAGGCAAAGTAGTATGTCAGCATCGCTGGAATTGAGTAACAAGCCAAGGCAATTAACAAATCGCTGACTGCGTGCAGTCCCACTAACTGCGGTGGCCACTGACAACATCCATCTTGGGGAATAAAATTGTGGTTAAATGACATAATCTTAAGAAATTGCAGCATTTCGGCTTTCCTGTGCGATCGTACTTGCACTTGTGTTGCTGACCCGCTAATTCCTAGTTTATACACAAAGAAACAGCCAAGCATCCCCGCATCTGTCTTGCGGGGGAGTCTCAATTGCTAATGCCTTGGCAAGGAAGAGCCCCGGAATCAAAACTAATCTGTACCTGTATCAAAATCTACTAAATTCTTATAGTAAATCGGTTAATGTCACTGATGATCCTTGAGGAAAATGTCTGAAACCATCTCCCATTAAACATCCATGCGCTTAGAGCAGCTTCAAGCATTTCTTTCAGTTGCTGAAACTGGTAGCTTTCAGCAAGCGGCCCGGAAGTGCGGCGTTACCCAATCGACGATTAGCCGTCAAGTGCAGGGACTCGAAGCGGAAGTGGGTTTGTCGCTGTTTCACCGCAGTGCCCACGCGAAGCTGACTGTGGGAGGGGAACGCCTGCTACCTCACGCTCGCAAAATCTGTCAGAGTTGGCAAAATGCTGCGGTCGAATTGGGAGACTTGCTGGCGGGAAAGCAGCCGGAACTTTGCGTGGCGGCGATTCACTCGGTTTGTGCTGCTTATTTGCCGCCTGTGCTGCAAAAGTTTTGCCACAACTATCCTAACGTGCAGTTGCGGGTGACTTCCTTGGGGAGCGATCGAGCTTTGAAAGTTCTCAAAGACGGTTTGGTGGACATCGCGGTGGTGATGAACAACCGCTATTTTACTCAAGCCCCGGAAATGTTGGTTCAGGTGCTCTACAGTGAGCCGATCGAGGTGTTGATGGCGGCGAATCATCCCCTCGCCCAGTTCGATCGAGTACCTTGGCCGGAATTGATTTGTTACCCGCAAGTGGTGTTTAAGGACGGGTACGGAATGCAGCGGATGGTGCAAGAGCAATTTGGACGTATCGGTGCTAAACTTCATGCTGTTTTGGAACTCAACACTCTCGATGCTTTTCGGGGTGTGGTGCGACAGGGAGAATTGATTGCTTTGCTGCCGCATTCGGCTTTACTTGAGGCTGTGGGCGATCGCACTTTAGCAATTCGGTCGATCGCCAGCGAGAGTGCAAATTCCAAGGTTTCGGCGATCTGTCAATCGGCGATCGATCCGACTTGGACTCGCGAAGTTGTGATGGTGACAACTCACGATCGAATGCAAATTCCGCCGATCGCCCATTTCTGCCAATTAGTACGCGAATTTGTACCACCGCAATTTGATGCAGTCAAGCTAGAAAAATCAGGGAGTTAATTCGCCAGTTATCATGTTTTTTAATTAACTGTTGTCTGTTGACTGTTGACTGTTCTCTGTTAACTGTTCTCTTTCTAATAACAAATAACAAATAACAAATAACAAATTTCCCATTCCCCATTCCCCATTCCCCATTCCCCATTCCCCATTCCCCATTCCCCATTCCCAACTTCAAAAATTATGAGTGACGCATTTAGAGAATTGCTGCGAAAAATTGGCAGCGGAGTACACACAGGAGAAAATTTAACTCGCTCCGAAGCAGCAACAGCCACGCGGATGATGCTGCTGCAAGAAGCAACAGCAGCTCAAATCGGAGCTTTTATGATTTCCCACCGCATCAAACGGCCAACTGGCGAAGAATTAGCCGGAATGCTCGATGCTTATGAAGAATTGGGGCCGATGCTTGCTCCTCCAAACCGAGAAAAAGGGTTTGCAGTATCTAGCGTTGCCGTGTTTGGAGTTGCTTACGACGGGCGATCGCGCACAGCTCCAATTAGCCCAATAACCGCCCTAATTTTAGCCGCTAGGGGCGTTCCAGCCGTCATGCACGGGGGCGATATCATGCCAACAAAGGAAGGCATTCCCCTGATAGAAATTTGGCGCGGTTTGGGAGTTGACTGGAGAAAACTCAGTTTAGAAAAAGTCCAGCAAGTTTTTGACAGTACGGGTTTGGGCTTTGTTTACCTTCCCAAACATTTTCCTCAAGCCGCCGCTTTAGTCCCCTACCGCCGCGAAATCGGCAAACGGCCGCCTTTTGCGACAATGGAGTTGATGTGGTGTCCCTGTGCCGGCGACGTTAACGTCATCTCCGGCTACGTCCACCCGCCGACAGAAGGTATGTTTCAAAAAGCCTTTGAGTTGCGGGGAGTCAAAAATTATACCACAGTCAAAGGATTGGAGGGAAGCTGCGATTTGCCGCGCGATCGTACTGCGATTATCGGCGTTTCTAAGCCGGATGCTGAGTTTGAGCGAGTGCTTTTGGCCCACGGAGATTACGGTTTTAGCAACACAAATCCAGCCTTTGAATCAACCTCTGAGTTATTAAAACAAATGCAGGAAGTGTTGCTGGGAAAACCCTCGGAATTAATGCAGTCTGCTATCTGGAACGGCGGATTTTATCTGTGGCGCAGCGGTGTTTGTTTGGATATGAACTCGGGTTTGATTGAGGCCGAAACTTTATTAAGCAGCGGTCAAGTCGTTCAAAAACTTGAGGAAGTTAGCAAAGCCGTTAGTGCTTTGAATTGAGCATGATTAATGAGGTTTTGTGCTAATGACAGTTGACTGCTGACTGTTGACCGTTAACCGTTAACTAATGACTAATGACTAATGACTAATGACTAATGACTGATGACTAATGACCAATGACCAATGACTAATGACCAATGACTAATGACCAATGACTAATCATAAAATTGCAGTAATTGTGCTAGCAGGCGGTCAAAGTTCGCGGATGGGCAGGGATAAAGCTCTACTGGAAATTGAGGGTAAAAGCCTGTTACAGCGGGCGTTGGAAGTTGCAGCAACTGTAACGCCACAAGTTTATGTTCTGACTGCTTGGCCCGATCGCTATCGATCGACCTTAACCGAACAATCCGAATTTCTGGTAGAGTACAATCCGGGCTCCGGGCCCTTGGTGGCATTGACTCAGGGATTGACAGAAATTGCCACCGAGTGGATTTTACTATTAGCTTGCGATTTGCCATTGCTGGATGCCCAGATTATTCAAAATTGGGCAAATCAGTTAACAGATTTTCCCCCATCAACCTTAGCAGTTGTACCTTATCAAAATTCGCGCTGGGAACCTTTGTGCGGCTTCTACCGACAACAATCTCTGCCCAGTTTGCAAAGTTTTATCGACCAAGGGGGACGTTCCTTTCAAGAGTGGTTAAATCAAATCCCAGCAATCCCTCTATCTGTAGGCGAACCAGAAGCACTAATGTTGTCGAATTGCAATACATTAGCAGAGTTTGAGCAATTAAAAGGTAAAATGGTTGACAGTTGACTGTTGACTGTTGACTGTTGACTGTTGACTGATACCAATTTTTTATGAGGCTGCATAGAATTCGATCCCCCCTAGCCCCCCTTAAGAAGGGGGGAACCGGAAGCTTCTTGAAGTCCC
>JAUBOH010000013.1:25750-36185 GCA_036700145.1 Microcoleus occultus BM001215366 | reverse complement strand
AGTTGACAGTTGACAGTTGACAGTTGACAGTTTGAGAGCGACCTCTACCTAGAAGTCCGAGTATTGGAGTAATGAATAGTCTGATTTTAATTTCTCCCTCAAAGGCTTGGGGCTTTCAACCAATTCTTTCTGGTAAAAACTATAAGTCTCAAAGAATAGTGAACAAAGGAGTTCTAATGACAACAAAAACAGGGCTGTGGATTGACCATAAAAAAGCTACTATCCTAGCTATTACGGAGAAAGGGGAAGAGAAGAAAGAGATAGTATCGGATGTAGAAAAACAGCCTCGGCGTTCTGGTGATTCACCGCTTAAGGGTAGCTATGAATCATCTCAAGTCCCCGCAGATGATAGTCGCCAAAGATATTTTACGGGAGAACTCAATATTTACTACGATGAGGTGATTGCATCTATTCGTGATGCAGAGTCTATTCTGATATTTGGCCCTGGTGAGGCAAAGGATGAATTGAAAAAACGTCTTGAAGGACATCACCTCGGTGGACGTATCGTCGGTATTGAAACAGTTGACAAAATGACGGACAATCAAATCGCCGCGAAGATTCGACAGCACTTTGCCGAGTAGCGATAAGCAGCAAACGAACTCGCAAATCAGTTGAGTAAATCCCAAAAAATAAACTGATTAATCCCCAACTCTCGATGTTTTAGGATTTACCAGAAATCATCAAGCATATTTGGTGGTTGCGCGATCGAATAACGGGTTGGGGCTGGGTTTGTCGATCGTGCGGTACTTGGTAGAAGCGCATAGCCCAGAGGTGCCAGCCGAGAGCGCAGGGCTGGGAAAAGGCGCTACTTTCATAGTTTCCTTACCTTTGATTTAAGCATGAGGTCGAACTAGATGCGATGTTGGAAAAACGATTATGTCTGTCAAATTATAGATCGGATTCTAATCTAAACTGTTCCAAGGGATAGATGATATTTAAATATTTTACTTCTACTCTCAAAGAACAGCAGAAAAATTCAACCTAGATTCGGATTCGCGATCGACAAATATTTGCGTAAGCAATCAAACTCAATTCATACCTCTTACTAGACTTGGAGCATAAACTCATGGAAATCAGAGAAAATACTTTGTTCGATCAAGTTTTCCGGGACAGCGAAGGCAACATTGTCATAGCTCAACCGCCAAATCTACCGCTGATTGTCGGGATTTCAGCTAGTTTATTAAAGCTCGTTGTTACTACAGGCACCATTAATCTGGGATTGGATTTAGTGGGTTTTGGCGCGTTGTTTACTTGGGCTTGGGAAGAATTATTTCAAGGCGTTAATTATTTTCGCCGAGGATTAGGTTTAATTGCGCTGGTTGCTCTGATTGTATCGAGAATTCAATAAGTAGGTAAGCATCAATAAACTCAACAGAACCATCAGGACACGGCAGTGCCGTGTCCCTACAATTAATAGGGCGATAGTTACATCACAAGTGCGATCGTGATAGCATTGGGCCCCGCAAGCTACGATTATTTTTGGGTAGGGAAACGGCACTGCCGTGTCCTCCGTTACTCTTAAAATAAACCAATTATTCCCCGGATACTCATAATTAATGCCGCTTGCAGAGCCTGAAATCAGGGCTGTTAAAGCTATAGAAAAACTTTTCAACAAATCAGGTAGAAAAAAATGAATACAGAGTCCGCATTTTGGAGCTTATCCACAGAGCAGGTGTTCCAGCAGACTCGCTCTACAACAGCAGGGTTAAGCGCTCAAGATGCGAAACAACGCCTGAGCCAGTACGGTGCAAACACCCTCAAACAAACACACAAATCGAGCGCATTGGTGCTGTTGCTCAATCAGTTCAAAAGTCCGATCATCGTGATTCTGATTTTGGCGGCGGTGCTCTCGATTTTTCTGAAAGATGCGCTGGATGCCATCATCATTTTGGCGATCGTCCTCATCAGCGGGCTACTAGGATTTTGGCAAGAGCGAGGAGCCTCGAACGCCGTCGAAAAATTATTAGCCTTAGTACAAGTTAAAGCAACTGTGTTGAGGGATAATCAATCTCAAGAAATCCCCAATGAAGAAGTGGTTCCGGGCGACATTGTGGTGCTTTGTGCAGGTAAAAATATTCCCGGCGACTGTCTAGTTTTAGAGTCAAAAGATTTATCGGTGAATGAAGCAGCACTGACAGGAGAAACCTATCCGGTTGACAAACTAAGTAGTGTATTGCCTGCTGAAACAGGACTAAATCAACGCACCAATTCCCTTTATATGGGAACTAATGTGATTAGTGGAACGGGGAAAGCCGTAGTTGTTCGTACTGGTAAAGAAACAGAATTTGGCAAAGTATCGGAACGTCTAAAACTGAGACCTCCCGAAACGGAATTTGAACACGGGCTCAGCAAATTTGGCTACTTTTTGATGGAAGTAACGCTCGTTTTAGTCGCTCTAATTTTTGCCGCCAACGTCTACCTCCATCGCCCAGTGCTGGAATCCTTTATGTTTTCTCTGGCGCTGGCGGTTGGTTTAACCCCCCAACTGCTACCTGCGATCGTCAGTGTTAACCTGGCGCGCGGTGCCCAGACAATGGCGAAAAAGCGGGTGATTGTGAAGCGCTTACCTGCGATCGAGAATTTTGGCAGTATGAATGTGTTTTGCACCGATAAGACGGGTACGCTGACGGAAGGAGAGGTGAAAATTCACTCTGCGGTTGATGTCGAGGGGAAAGAGAGCGATCGAGTTTTACTCTACGCTTATTTGAATGCCGCATCTGAGTCTGGTTACGTGAATCCGATCGACAAAGCGATTCGCGAATACAAAACCTTCGACATTTCAGCCTATCAAAAGCTAGATGAAGTGCCCTATGACTTCAACCGCAAACGTCTCAGCATTTTATTCAAAAAGGAGAGTACGCATTTAATTATTACGAAAGGCGCACTGAAAAATATTTTGGATGTTTGCTCAACCGTTGAAACTGCTGAAGGGAAGACGATCGACATTACACAGCAGCGACAAAAACTCCACCAACAAGCGGAAGATTTAGGAAGTAAGGGATTTAGAACCTTGGGTGTGGCTTATCGGGATTGCGATCGAGATTCTTTCAGCAAAGATGATGAAACAAACATGACATTTATGGGCTACATTGCGCTCTTCGATCCGCCAAAACCGGGCATCGCTGACACTCTCAAAGAGTTGCAACAGCTAGGAGTCACCCCGAAGATGATTACTGGAGATAGCAAGGCGGTTGCTATGAGTATCATTCAGCAGGTAGGATTGCCTGAACCAAAGGCTTTGACTGGATCTGAACTAGAAAAACTCAGTGATGAAGCTTTGATGCACCGAGTACAAGAAACTAATGTTTTTGCTGAGGTAGAACCAAACCAAAAAGAGCGGATTATCATCGCTCTCAAAAAAGCAGGGAATGTGGTTGGATATCTAGGAGATGGGATTAATGATGCCTCTGCGCTTCATGCGGCGGATGTGGGTATTTCGGTAGAAAGTGCCGTCGATGTGGCGAAGGAAGCCGCTGACATTGTATTGATGGAAAAGGATTTGAATGTCTTGATCGAAGGTGTCAAGGAAGGACGGATTACATTTGCCAACACTTTAAAATATGTCTTTATGGCAACGAGCGCTAATTTTGGCAATATGTTTAGTATGGCGGGAATTTCTCTGTTTCTGCCGTTTTTGCCTCTGTTACCCAGTCAGATTTTGCTGACGAATTTATTAACTGATTTCCCGGAATTGACGATCGCCACCGATCGCGTAGACAAGGAGTTAGTCAGCAAACCGCGCCGGATGGATATCAAGTTTATCCGCAACTTCATGGTGGTATTTGGTTTGCTGAGTTCCATCTTTGATTACCTGACCTTTGGGGCGCTGTTGTTGCTGCTACACGCTCAACCACAACAGTTTAGAACAGGCTGGTTTTTGGAGTCTGTTATCTCTGCTTCGATGGTTGTCCTAGTCGTTCGTACCCGCAAATCTATTTTTGACAGTAAACCCGGAAAATACTTGTTGATGGCGACGCTGGCTACCGTAGGAGTGACGATCGTCATTCCCTGGACACCTTTGGGAAGGCTGCTGGGATTTCAACCGTTGCCGTTGAGTTTCGTGCTGGTGTTGGGGGCGATCGTGCTATTCTACGTTACGGCGGCGGAGAATGTGAAACGAGTGTTTTATCAGAGAGTAAAATTTTAAGTAATCGTTCTACAAAACGCATTTACCAATTAAGTGCGCGAAAGGTTATTTGCTAAGATTTTTTGACGATCGCCCTCGATCGCCAAAACCAGCCACTTCTGCCAAAGTATAAAGCGGCCGCCCCTTCACCTCCTCATAAATCCGCCCAATATACTGCCCCAAAATCCCAATACTGACCAACTGCACCGCACCCAAAAAGAAAATCGCCATAATAATAATTGTCAAGCCAGTTAATGCCGAACCTGGAGAGAAAAGACGCCAATACAAAACCAAAAAAGCCATCAATACAGATACAATAGCAGCAAATAATCCCACATAAATTGACAATTGCAGCGGTACTTTAGAAAAAGACACTAAACCGTTCATCGCCAAAGCAAAAGATTTGCTAAACGTATACTTAACTTCCCCAGCAAAACGTGGATCTCGTTCAAATTTAACCGCCGTTTGTTTAAAACCAATCCAAGCGCGCAGTCCCCGAATATAACGATTGCGTTCTGGCATCGCATTTAGTACATCGACTACACACCGATCCATCAAACAAAAATCTCCCGTATCTGTGGGAATATCAACATCAGCAAGATTCCGCAAAATGCGATAATACATATAAGCTGGCAACCGCTTAAACCAACCTTCTTTGCGGCGTTGAGTGCGTTGAGCGTAAACAACTTGATAGCCTCGCCGCCATTGTTCCACCATATCTATAATTAACTCTGGCGGGTCTTGCAAATCGCCGTCCATGATGACTACAACTTGACCGCGAGAAAAGTTTAAACCAGCAGTTACAGCTATTTGGTGTCCGAAGTTGCGGGCAAAACTAAGGTAACAAATTCGCGAATCTTGTTCGTGCAATTCTCGCAAAAGTTCAAGAGAGCGATCGCGGCTGCCATCATTGATTAGAATTAATTCTACTGGGCCATCCATTCGCTCCATCACTGCACTAATTCGCCGATACAATTCAGCGAGATTTTCTTCTTCGTTATAGATGGGAATTATCAAGGAATACTTAGGTGTATGGTTCATCGTATTTTCTATTTAAAAATTTGGCTTTAAAGTGTTAAATCCAAAGGTTATTTTTTCACAAACACCCTCAGCGGCTTCATCGACCATTTTTGTAGGTAAGTTTGATTTTTGACAACCATCTCTTTTCCTTGTCTGCCGTCATTTTTTGTAGCAAAGTAAATTATGGCACAAGGGGTAAAACTTTTGTAAGGTTCCGAGTTGAGCTTTTGCTTAACAACAGGATCGATAGTGGAAATGTGTTCGATGCGAGGTGCTGGTTTTCCCGGTTCTGGAAACATTACCCACAAGGGATATTCCCAGGCATTTTTAGCCCAAAATGACAGTCCTATATTCGTGCAGTTTTGAGATTTAACAAAATCTACTGCTGTATTGTAAGCAACCTCGATTTGAGGCCGGCTTGTAAAGTAAAGTTCGTTTCTGCTGCTATTAAAAATGTTACTATCTCCTAGGAGAGGTCTAAAGTTGTTGTGAAAAATCCAAGGTAGCGACATGACAATCAGAATCGCCACCAGATAATTCGCTATTTTTAGATTTGATAATTCTGATATGGCTAATCCAAATAGGGGCGAAAATAATACAAATATTGATAAGTGATGTCGGCTGTGCCAAGGCTGCAATTTTAGGAGAAGACACAGCAGTAAAAATGTCATGATTACTGCAATTAAATAAGTTACTACTATTTTGCTTTTTCTCAAGCTTGGGGTGTTAAATATAAGTGCGACTGTGGCAAATGTCAGCCAAAAGTGAATGGGATTTGTAGCTGTGTTTTCATTGAATGACGGCGTGGCGATCGCAAATACTTGTCCGGGAGGCCAAGTGATGCGCGGGTCGTTTGTAGCTAAGCCCAGTATTCTGTGAAGGATGTTAATCGCTCCCACAATCGCACCGTTAATTCGGGAAATCCTTGTACCGGCTTGCATACCTAAATTTCTAATTACATTTGACAGGAAAGTTGGCAGTGTAAATACTTCAATTTTATATTCTTTAGTAAAACTTTCAGGCGCTCCGATCGCATATCCAAACAAATCGTAATTTCGCCAATAATGACCGATATTCAGGAGAATAGTTACAGCGGCTATCATCAAAATGGGTGGTAGCATCTTTTGGTGATAGCGTTTTATTCCTATTATGATAAACCAGATAATAAACGGCAGCGAAAATAAGTAAGCTGTGGTTTTTGTCAAGAGAGCGAGACCTAAGCTTGCGCCAATTTTTAGAGTGTTAGATAGAGTAATTCCTGCTGACATTCCAGCTAAACCGCAGGAGACAAAACACACTACCCAAAAACATACAGCATAGTCATTTTGAGTGCTAGAACCTTGGAGGATACCCATTGGCAAAGTCGCAGCAAAGACAGTGGCAAAAACTTGACCGCGCTCATTTGCGCCCAGTTGCTTAGCAATTAAAGAAACTGCGATCGCACTTCCCACCATACTCAACCACTGTATCAGATTGGCAAAGCGATCGCCCCCGGTGATAATCTGAAAGTGCATAATCGCAAACTCAGCCCCCGGCGGGTGATACAACTGCGGCACGTAAGAAGTTGGATAATGCTCGACACTGCGGTTTTGCATCCAGTGAACAACCCGGCTCATGTGATAAGTCATAGAATCCCAATTGTTAGGCGGTGCAACTACAGCAATTAAACCAACCGCAGCAAAAATAAACAATACACCGCCTAGCAACCCCACCAAGAAATTCGGAAATTTCTCATCTTGATTTTTCTCAAAAATTGGCTTGACACTTTTGAATTTTAGATAAACAATCAAGCCCAAAATATCCACTACCAACCACAGCCCAAACACCCACTCAAAATTCACCAACCTAAATAAACTGAAAATTTCAGTAGATAAAACAACAATAACTCCCCAAACAACCGCTGAGGACAAAATAGCACTGCGCCAACACTTATCTATTTCCTGAAATATGATAAACAAAATTCCCAGGGAAAACAATGGAATCAAGCCGAATATATCTGTTATCATAGATATTGCGCCGCACCTTAAGAATTACAATTATCACCGCTAGATTCAACATCCCATGACAAATTCTAACTATCTTTGGCAAGCAAATCAAGACTTAAGCGAAGCTTGTCTGCAACATCCCTTTGTCAGAGGCATTGCTGACGGCAGCCTCCCCCACAAGAGTTTTGCATATTACGTTGCACAAGACGCATTTTTTCTCTTAGCATTCGCTCGCGCTTACAGTATCGCTGCTGCAAAAGCACCGGATTGGGAGGGTTTTGAAATCTTCCACAACCTCGGCAGCGGCGTTTTAGAAGAACTTCGCTTGCATCAGCGATATGCAGCAAAATGGGGTGTCAACTTGCAAGATGCAAAACCGGGAATCGCTACCCGCCGCTACACGGATTTTTTATTAGCGACAGCCTGGGGAAGCGGTGTAGGTTTGACAGCAGCAGCGATGACTCCTTGCTTGCAGTTGTATGCTTTTTTGGGACAGCAGCTAGCTAAACCTAGAATACCGGAACACGCCTTTAGCGATTGGATTTCTACCTATAGCACTCCTGAGTTTGAGATTTTAGCTTCACGACTGGAGAGTTTGGTCGATCGCTACGCAGCACCGTTAACGCCGGAAATAGAAACAACCTATCGCTACGCAATGCTGTGCGAATGGGACTTTTTTCAGTCAGCGTGGGAGATAGAATAAAATAAGTGCGATCGGCTGCACTGGTATCGTATCGCTGTTCTACCCAAAAGTAGATCGCCACTAATGCAGCCAGAAACGCCAAACTATTGATGAGTACCCCTGCTACTTCTACTTGCATTCCAAGAGTCGTCAACCCGCGCATCAGCAAAGGAAACAGGGGATAAAAAGCCACAGAATGGTGCTGCCCGTCCTCTGCATAGGTGTAGCCTAGAGTAGCGATTTCGACGTACCATTTACCGTCCCAGTGCGAAAACAGTTCCCAGCCGCTTTTGGGAAGGAAGCCTGTAACAAAACCCAGAGGCGGTCGAGTCGTATACACGGGCGGGTTCTTGCAAACTAAAGGGGCAATTACTTGCATCCCGATCGCAATTAGCGATCGGCTCACCAACCACATAGCAATTACAAAAATTAACCCGTCCCTGCTTTTGTTGCGTTCTAGGCGCGGACTTACTTCTAGCTGTAAATCAGTATTTGTCATGGCTAAAACAGCGCAAGACTGTGGATTGAAAATCCAAGTATACTGTCCTGTATTCCGATCGCCAAAATATACGTAAGTACACCCGTACTGCTAATTTTAACGTCCGAGTTTATTGGGAATACCTTCGCAGCCGCCGGGAATAGTATCTCTCGACTTCGAGCCGCACCAAGCGCAGCAATAATAGCGCTGCTCGTCCGACAGCCGCTTGACAGCGGTGAAATCAGCACGTTCAACCACAGCGCCTGTATGTTCACCCGTTTGATAGTTGGGAAATTCCGTGCGACTGCGGGGAGATGCAGTTTCTGCCGAGCCGTAGAATAATGTGGCGGATCTCATGTCGGCGCGAGCGAGATTGGCGTCGTACAAGACAGCGCGCGAGAGATTGGCTTTCACCAAATCACACTTGCTGAGATTCGCCCGAACCAGGTTAGCTTCGCTCAAATCAGTCCACCGCAAGTCAGTGCTGGCCATGTCAGCACCCGCTAACATCACATTTAAATCGATCACGCGGACGCCGTGATCCCGATCTTCAGCGTAGCCGCCGTCGCCATCGAGGATGGGGCGGCCTAAAAGCCGATCGCGCTTCAGAGGAGTAACCAATCTCGACTGCGACAAAAACCGCAGAATTTTAGCTTTACCTTCAGCATCTACACTGCTCATAATCGCAGCGGTGCGGCCTTCTGCGATCGCCCTTTCCTGCGGCCAATCTTCCAAAAATCCCTGTTCGTCGAGGGCTAAATCCGACACCCCTTGAAAATAAGCATCGATCGTTTGCTGCTGCGTAATTCGATTTTGTTGAATCGTCAAATCTTTCGAGATTACATACTGCCGCCAAGCCACATAAACGCCCAAAATTGCGATCAAAATTTGGCCCAAAGCGCCGATCAACTCGCCGAGAGCTCCGATCGCGTCCCAGTTAATTTGGATGTTGCGGCTTCCCGGTTCAGTATTAGTACCGCTGAGCATCAGCAAGCCCACAATCCCTGCTAAAAGACCGAAGCAGGCGACGATCAGGGTGCGCCAAGCCGGGGGGATTACCTGCACCCAGATTTTGCCCCAACTCGGCCACATCATCCGCAGCGATATCCCGATCGCTCCGATCGCGCCAATTATACCGATCCAAACAACATCATTTGCCAGTCCGATAATCATCGAGGCGATCGACCCCAAGATCAGTACCGACGCCGACATCTCAGCAGTCGTTTGTGTCGGCTGCTGCGGCAATAAAACCCTACGGGTTGGAGGAGGCGGCGGCAGCGGTTTTTCCGGTTCAGGATTAGCGACGATTGTCGCCTCCTCTGCCGGCACATTAGGGGCTACACCGTTAAGACTTTCTACAGTCGCGATCGACTCAGAAGGATTGGGTTGAGAAGAGTTGGGTTCTGGTGTCATGCGTTGAGGCTAATTTTCAAGGCGGCTGGTCATTAAACACGATTTTAACTAACCCAGGACAATTATAGATAGTATTAGGATATAAAAATCAATCAATTAATTGTACTCAAACGGGTAAAATGACATGACACTCGTACTCCCCAATCTGCAAGGCAAACAAATGGGTCAAGTTCTGACAACAATCGCCGTCACGAATCGCATCGATCTAGTTATGGCTGAACGGGGATTCATTTCTGCTGAAGAAGTTCGCTCTGTGACGATCGATAAGGTTATTGTCGATACCGGAGCGACACTGCTTTCCTTGCCAGCTCCCATTATTAGCCAACTCGGTTTAAAACAAGTAGGAGAAAGAGATGTAGAAACATCGGCTGGCATTAAAAAAGGTCGAATTTTTGCCGACGCTCAAATTATTGTAGAGGGGAGAGAAGGGAGATTTGATTGTTTAGAGTTACCAGAAGGCGTTTCCGCTGTTTTACTAGGCGTGATTCCATTGGAAGAACTGGGATTAGAACCAGATTTGAAAAATCAACGGCTGCGAGTATTGCCGATGAATGACCAACAAACATATTTGATGGTTTAGTCGATTCGTTCGTAGTGAGGACTTTAGTCCTTCTTCAAGATTTCATAACAAAGGACTAAAGTCCTAACTACGTGAGAAATTTAGTTTTTTTTCAAAATTTCATAACAAAAAACTAAAGTCCTAACTACGTGAGGAATTTAGTTTTTCTTCA
>JAUBOH010000013.1:17792-25650 GCA_036700145.1 Microcoleus occultus BM001215366 | reverse complement strand
ACTAAAGTCCTAACTACGTGAGGAATTTAGTTTTTCTTCAAGATTTCATAACAAAGGACTAAAGTCCTAACTACAAACTATTTTCATCAACGGTATTTACATACATCTATCGAGCCAAGTAAGCCTTGAAAAAATACACCCCAACCGTCCCAAACATCAAAACAACTATCCCTAAAAGTAACTCCAGACTAAACCTTTGAGCATTACCCAAAGCTACAATAATTTGCTGGCGCACCACAAAGGCAAACAGCCAACAAATCTCCGCCTTCAGCCAAGCCAAAAGGCCTCGCGCCAACAGATATTGCCGGCGCGCATTCTCCGAAGTAATCGGTACGGGATATTTAAAAGTATGCCGATAGCGCGATACTGCAGTTAAAACCGCAAAAATAATGGCAGCCACCCCCGGCATTATCCAAATCGTCACCTTGTCGCCCCAAGCATCAGCCAGCCCTCGAGGGCCGAAATGAATCGGAATTCGATCGGGCAAAACCGCCCAAAACTGTACAATGAGCAAAATCGACACTAAAATCGCGATCGCCCCCGCGAGATCTACCGCCACTACAGCAGGCGAAAGCCCCAGAGAAATAACCGGCCGTTGGTTTGGTGCGTTTTCAGTCATGGCTACTTAAAATTAGATTAATATTGAAAATAATAGTATTGGTTCCAATTTCATTCCCCAACAGCTTTTGTTGGGGTTTCCAAACATCTCGCGAGGTTTTATGACGGCTCAGGTTTTGGTTGAAAAGAAAAAGTTAGAAAAACCGCCCCTAACAATACACACTTTAGGCGATCGCGTCCTGCGGCAGCCAGCAAAGCGCGTCAACAGCGTCGATGGCGAAATTCGGCAGCTCGTCCGAGAAATGCTACAAACCATGTACAGTGCTGAGGGCATCGGTTTAGCCGCCCCTCAAGTTGGAGTCCACAAACAAGTAATCGTCCTCGACTGCGAACCGGACAACCCCGAAACACTCCCATTGGTTTTGATCAACCCTACCATCAAAAATAGCAGCGGCGATGTCTGCATCTTACAAGAAGGCTGTTTGAGCATTCCGGGAGTCTATTTGGAAGTCAAACGCCCAGAAGTCATTGAAGTGTCCTACCGCGACGAATACGGCCGCCCGCAAACCCTGATAGCGACTGATTTACTGTCGAGGGCAATTCAGCACGAAATGGATCACCTCAACGGAGTGCTGTTTGTAGACAGAGTAGAAAACAAGCTGGCACTGAATGAAGAATTAGTCAAGAACAAATTTTCGCCAAAGGCAGTAAAATCAGTATGATGGCAGGAACTCCAAAAAGTGGTTTATTGTTAGCTCTTTCGTGTATCACTGCGATCGCGGCAGTCGGCTCCATCTTTGAGCTGTCTTCGGGCCAAGCTCAACTCGGCAATTTAGTCACCGGCATCATCCTCGCCCTCAGCGTACCGCTAACAGGCATATTTTTCTATGCAGCCGTTCAGGATGCCAGAGCAAATTTATGATTAGTCATTAGTCAGGAGTCATTAGTCAGCAGTCAGTTGTTATTTGTTATTTGTTATTGGTTATTGGTGAGTTGTCCTATATTACTTGTTGTTGATTCCTAGTTGTTAGGTGTTAGTGGTTAGTTGTTGATTGTTACTAATAACTAATAACGGCTCGCCAACCATCAATCACAAATAACTAATAACTAATAACTGATGAGTGATGAGTGATGACTGATGATTAATAACTAATAACTAATAACTAATAACTAATAAATGATGACTGATGACTGATGACTAATGACTAATGACTAATAACTAATGACTAATGAAATCGGATTTCTGCGACAAGTACCCGCCAAAGGCGCTGCGGGAGCGCCAACGTCCAAGTATCAACTTGCTGAAAATGGGGAAGTGGCGATCGGACGCGATCGCAATTGTCAAATAGCTTTAGAGTCGATCGCCTACGGTATGGTTTCCCGCCGCCACGCCGCAGTCCGTCCCCTGACTCAGGGTACTTGGACGAGATGGCAAATTTGCGACCTCAACAGCGCAAACGGAACTTATATAAACGGGCAAAAGCTCTCAGGCTGCCAAATATTAGAAACGGGCGATCGCATCAGTCTCGGCCAAGACGGCCCGGAATTCATATTTGAATCTCCCGTAACCCCTCACCAAAATAAACCCGGATTCCCCGCCACAAAAACCGGAAATTTTGCTCCCAGTGAAAAGGACGCTCTCACTTTAACTCAATTATTCCCGATCGCCTCGACGGGCAAACAATTAAGCCAAAAAGCTTACTTATATCCAGGTATTGCCACAGTTATTTTTGTCGTGTCGATGTTTGTGGCCGTCGGAAATTCCGCAGCATTCAACTTGCTGCTATCAGCTTACCTCGCCGGTGCAGCTTACTACTTCATATATCAACTGTGCGGCAAACACAAGCCTTGGTGGGTATTGGTTGGTTCGGCTTTAGCTACAGTCCTGATTTTGCTCAGCCCCTTATTGATTGGATTTATATTAGTATTTAGAGAAATTTTGCCCGGTCGCCTGCCAGCAGAAGGCGAAGAAATCAGTTTTTTGCCTTTTTTAATCCGAATGTTTTTCGGGGCGGGTCTGATGGAAGAATTACTGAAAGCCCTGCCCGTTTTGGGAGCGATGCTGCTGGGAAATTTGCTGAAAAATCCGTGGCGCGATCGCATCGGCGTTTGGGAACCTTTAGACGGAATTCTGTTAGGAAGTGCCTCGGCAGTCGGCTTTACACTATTAGAAACTCTGGGGCAGTACGTTCCCAACATCATCCAAAATGTCACCCTGCAAGCAGGGCCCGAAGCCGGACAATTAGTAGGCTTGCAGTTGCTAATTCCCCGAATTTTGGGCTCCGCCGCCGGACACATGGCTTACAGCGGCTATTTGGGATATTTTATCGGTTTGAGCGCCCTCAAACCGAGGAAGCGCTGGCAAATTTTGGGCGTAGGTTATTTCAGCGCTTCGGCGCTTCATGCTTTGTGGAATGCGTCGGGAGCAGTCAGCGTACTTTTGCTGGCGGTGGTGGGAGTTTTGTCCTATGCGTTTTTGGTGGCTGCGATTTTGAAAGCCCGGGCTTTGTCTCCCAACCGCGCTCAAAATTTTGCAACTCGCATATCTTCTGAAAAGTGACTGCTGAGTGCTTAATTATTAACAGCGCTCCCGCCTCAAGCTGCCATTTTTTTCTGGTGTTTTAACCAGCTTAAACCAGCCAATCCTAAAGCTGTTCCTGCAACTGTTATGGGTTCGGGAACTGGTTCGGCCACAGTATCCACTAGGGTGTAAGAAACACTGGTATCGTTGATAATTATACGTTCTGCTAGATATTGTGGACGGTTTAGGGGCGTAATTCTTACCTCCTTATAGCCCCAGAACAGAGATACCCACCTCGTTGGACTCTCCAGCCCGTTGGTATCCATAGACCAAGATGCGCCGCCGTTAGTCTTCATGGAATAAGGCCCTCCCGGTGCGTCTGGAGGAACGATAAATTCTGTCGTCGCTGTGTCGCTGCCCTTTGCTCGCAGTCCGCGAAAATCTCCTTGATAAAATAAAGCTGTAACCCCCGCCAAATTGTAGTATTCTTTGCCTTGCAGTCCCTGAGACCTCAGACTCAAAATAGTGTTGAATATTCCCTCGGAAACTGCAACTTGTTCCAATCCTATTCCTGTCAGCGACGAGTTACTTAACTTAAAAAAACCACTACCTGCATTATTATTTTGCACTTTGAAATTGTAGGTAAGTACGGCGGCTTGTGCTTGGTCAACTCCTACCAATGACACCGCTGCCAAACTTAACATTGTGCTAGCGATCGCACTTCCCAATCTCTGCCTTTGTTTCTGATTCATTGTCTGCCTCATCTAGTTTTACTTAAGTGTAGTTTGATTGTAGAAAGCGATCGCCAGTAAGTATCCGCATTCTTAACATAAATTTTTTTCTTTCAAAAATTGCCAACTGTAAACATCCGAACTTTTACAGGCGCGCTACCTGCGAATTTTGTATCATTTATTACTTTTAAACTATTACTTTTGGGTCGAAACAAGAGAAAAGTTCGATCGGACCGGAAAAATATTTTGAGGGGTTTGTGTTTTGGCAATGCGCGGGCGATCGCGTTTTAAAAGCATATCCCAGCAATTTTGTCAATGTGCAATTTCCAGAAAATTTCCGCCAATATTGGGCCGGGAGTGCATGAGTAGCTTGTGCGTAACTGCACTTAGCCCAGAATCCCAAATGAACTTAGAAATTCTTCACAAATAGTTTGACTGTGGTACTATCTGGATGGCTGTGAGTAGCTTAGGGAAGCCAACGGGCTTGATTCCTGTGGTGGAGGAGAATCCAGGAGTGCTAGATAGGATGTCATTGGGATACGCAAACGTTTTCGCCCAGCGAAGTCAGCCCGAACCCCTCCGCATTGGGGTAATTGGGGTTGGCAATATGGGCCAGCACCACACGCGAGTTCTGAGCTTGCTAAAAGATATCGAGCTCGTGGGTGTTGCAGACATAAATGTAGAGCGGGGAATTGATGTAGCAAGCAAATACCGGGTTCGCTTCTTTGAAGACTACCGGGATTTGCTCGCCCACGTAGATGCAGTTTGCGTCGCCGTTCCAACTCGCCTGCACCACGCTGTGGGGATGTCTTGTCTCCAAGCGGGAGTTCACGTTTTAATTGAAAAGCCGATCGCGGCTAGTATTGCTGAAGCCGAATCTTTGGTCAACGCGGCAGCAGAATCCCACCGGATTTTGCAAGTGGGTCACATTGAGCGCTTCAATCCAGCTTTTCAGGAACTCGGCAAAGTGCTGAAAACTGAAGAGCTACTGGCATTGGAAGCTCACCGGATGAGTCCCTATTCCGATCGGGCCAACGACGTATCGGTAGTTTTGGATTTAATGATCCACGACATCGACTTGCTCCTGGAATTGGCAGATTCCCAAGTGGTGAAGCTGACGGCTAGCGGCAGCAGAGCCTCAGATTCAGGTTATTTAGACTACGTGACAGCGACGCTGAACTTTGCTAACGGCATTGTCGCCACCCTGACTGCAAGCAAGGTGACACACCGCAAACTTCGTTCAATCGCGGCTCACTGCAAGAATTCTTTGACAGAGGCAGATTTTCTCAACAACGAAATCTTGATTCACCGACAAACAACCGCCAATTACGTGACGGATTACGGTCAGGTGCTTTACCGTCAAGATGGGTTGATCGAGAAAGTTTACACCAGCAATATTGAACCGCTCCACGCAGAATTGGAGCATTTTATTAATTGCGTGCGGGGTGGAAATCAGCCTTCTGTGGGAGGAGAACAAGCTCTCAAAGCTCTGCGACTTGCGAGTTCGATCGAGCAAATGGCTCTCGATGGTCAAGCTTGGTATCCGAAAAAGCTGGAGTCAACTTTGCAAGTTAGCTAAATTCAGACAAATTGTGTCGTTTCCGGCTGCTTCTACAGTTTGGGTTTGTTGTTCGTTGAAAAAGTTAACTGTTCGGCGCAACCGGATTCGATTTCAGTCGGTTTTAGATGTTAGATTTTAGATTTTAGATTAACTCCACAGATGAATCTGAGGGCTTGAACTAAGGTTTAAACTTTTTGGCTTTCCACAACCTAAGTCGGGGGCTTGTATCCGTCTTTGGATAAGGTCACGATTTATCCAAAAAAAGAGCCACTATTTGACGACTGATGGTTTGGCTAACTAGCTGATTTCCTTGAGGACTGAGGTGAATGCTGTCTCGATACAAAGTTGGAAGCTCGTCGGCTGCACAATTGAAGATCGGCAGAAAATCTATGTAAGTAATTTTCTCACTTTCGACGAGTTCGGCGAGACGCTCTCTAGCCTTGACTTCCCAGTCGCCAGAGCCCTCGCCGAATTCGTGGCGCTTGGGCGTCACGGCTAGCAAAAACTCGACGTTAGCGGATACAGCTATTTTCTGGATTTGGCGAATAGCTTCTAAGTTGGAGCCGACTACATCGCTTTCGGCCCGAGGTGCTGCTAATTGGCGAGCCGACGACATTGCAGGTAGCAGATAGCGGCTCAATAACTCTAGTGTGGCCGATCGAGGTTGGCGATCGGGATAAGATCGATCGCGCCCCACAACTTCAGCACAGGGAGCGGATGCAAACAAATCGTCCGTATTCAGCAGCAACACCACAGCCTTTGCCCCAAAAACACCGAACCGCTTGGCATAAGCAAGTTGATTCCTCGGCCCCCAAGAATTGGCTGAGGCGTTGAGAACTTCAAAATCCGAATAGTTGACTTTTGAACCTAATTGTGAGTCGCTCGCCAGATGCTGTACTTTCCGCCTCAACTGCCGAGCCATAATTTCCGAGATGGTATCAGTCTGGTGCGTCCACCAACCGCCGTTGGCGACAGAATCTCCCAACAGCAAGACGCGCAGAGTTTTCGGATCTGGAAGCGGGGCGATCGCTCCGGTACGCATCGAATACTCGTTAATCTCAATCCGGTTAGCCCAGCGACGCACCCTCTGGTTGGGCGCCAACAAATAGCCGCACTCGGCATCGGCAATGTAAATCAAGGGATTGCCAAAACCCAGCAGCACGCGCAGCAACACTTCGATTGCTGCCCACAATCCGGAGGTGACAGCCAAAATTATCAGAACAACTTTCAACAATTAACCTCGATCGAAAACGAAAAACTGCTGCTGAATTCGGGTTTTAGCAACTAGGTTGCCCGATCGACTCATCCGAATCGCCCCCGTGGATATAGAATTCTAGAATATACCGTCAAAATCCGCCGTCAGCCGTCAGTGAACTTGGTGGTTTCAGGAAACCCGTGGACTTAAAACAAATATTCAAAACGCCGAATCCCATAATCGGTGTCGTACATTTACAGCCTTTGCCAACTTCTCCCCGCTGGGGCGGGAACCTCAAAGCTATTATCGGAAGAGCCGAGCAAGAGGCTACAGCGCTGGCTTCTGGCGGCGCAAACGGTATCATCGTCGAGAACTTTTTCGACGCTCCTTTTGCCAAAGACAGCGTAGATCCGGCTGTTGTGAGCGCGATGACTCTGGTAGTCGAGAGGCTAACCAATCTCGTAACACTGCCGATCGGCGTTAACGTGCTGCGAAACGACGCCCACAGCGCGCTCGCCATCGCCTCCTGCACGGGAGCCCAATTCATCCGCGTCAACGTCCTCAACGGCATCATGGCTACAGACCAAGGCTTAATCGAAGGCCAAGCTCACCAGCTACTGCGCTACCGCCGGGAATTGGGCAGCGATGTCAAAATATTAGCAGACGTGTTAGTCAAGCACGGGCGACCCCTGGGCAGCCCCAACTTGACCACAGCCGTCCAAGAAACGATCGGGCGCGCTTTAGCCGACGCCGTGATCCTTTCCGGCTGGACAACCGGCAGCCCTCCCAATCTCGAAGACTTGGAACTTGCAAGTGCAGCAGCGGCGGGAATTCCAGTTTTCATCGGCAGCGGCGCCTCGTGGGAGAACATTTCCACGCTCATGCAGGCCGCTGACGGCGTAATTGTCTCGAGCTCCCTGAAACGAAACGGCCGCATCGAGCAGCCGATCGATCCGATCCGCGTCAGTCAGTTTGTAGAAGCAGCCCGTCGCAGCTTGTCACAGAAAGAGCGCGAATCGGAAAACAGAGACGCTAATGGCTCAAGAGGGCCCACACCGGAACCTGGCAAAGTCACAACTAAAACGTAAAATGGGAATGGTAATGGGGAATTGGGAATGGGTAATCGGTAATGGGTAATGGGCAATAGGTAATGGGTAATTGGTAATTTGTTATTTGTTGATTGTTATTTGTTGATTGTTATTTGTTGATTGTTACTTGTTGCGTTCATAACTAATAACCAATGCCCAATTCCCAATGCCCAATTCCCAATGCCCAATTCCCAATGCCCAATT
>JAUBOH010000013.1:16549-17692 GCA_036700145.1 Microcoleus occultus BM001215366 | reverse complement strand
CCCAATTCCCAATGCCCAATTCCCAATGCCCAATTCCCAATGCCCAATTCCCAATTCCCAAATCCCAATTACCAAATTATCAAAAATGATTCGCCGACGTTCAACCCCTTGGATTCATCGCTGGTCTAGGACTGTGATGGCTGCGATCGCAGCCATCGGCGTCGTAGAAACGGCCTATCTCACGATCGCTAAATTCACGACAGGCTCGGTCATTTGTCCCACCAGCGGCTGCGACAAAGTTCTCAACAGTCCCTACGCTACAGTTTTTGGCACACTGCCTTTAAGTTTGTTAGGCTGTCTGGCTTACCTGAGCATAGCAATTCTGGCATTCGCTCCCAAATTTATAAATCCCGACACCAATAAAGGACTGCACTCTCAACTAGAAAACTGGACTTGGCAAGCGCTATTTATCATCACCGCTGCGATGGTAATTTTCAGCAGCTATTTAGTGTATTTGATGGCTTTTGAAATTAAGGAACTGTGTATTTACTGCATTAGTTCCGCCGTATTTTCGCTGTCGCTGTTTGTGCTGGTGCTAGTCGGCCGCGAGTGGGAAGATATCGGACAGTTGGTGTTTACAGGCATTTTGGTGGCGATGGTGAGTTCGATCGGCGCTTTGGGACTCTACAACAGCGTCAACGCACCTACTGCTTCTGTCTCTACCCCCGGAATTGTACCTCCTGCCGTCACTACAACCTCCGGGCCCGCACAAATTGCTTTGGCCCGCCACCTCCGACAAATCGGCGCTAAAGAATACGGCGCTTACTGGTGTCCCCACTGCCACGACCAAAAAATGCTGTTCGGCAAAGAAGCAGCCAAAATAATTGATTATTTTGAATGCGATCCCAGGGGACAAAATTCCCGCGCTGAAATTTGCCAAGCTGCTGCTGCGAATGTTAAAGGTTTCCCGACTTGGGAGATTAAAGGTCAGTTTTATTCGGGGACGCAAACTTTGGATAAACTCTCTGAGTTATCCGGTTACACCGGCCCGCGCAACTTTCAAAACTGACAGAAAAGTTTGATATTTTATAGCAAATTACAGATTTATGAAGTAAACCAGGCTTGCCATCCCTCGTGCCCTAGGGACACGGCGCCGTGTCCTTCTTCGCGCCAACAACCAGCTCAAACCCATTCAGAGACTGC
>JAUBOH010000013.1:0-16449 GCA_036700145.1 Microcoleus occultus BM001215366 | reverse complement strand
AAAGAAAGCCAGCGTTGGTTAACCGCTTGATCAGCGACTCAGAAGGTGATAAAGCGGTCGATTACTGTACTCGCGGTAGCCGATCGTGAAGCCGACATTTATGACTTTTTAGCTCGAGAAAGGGTTGAGAATACTGCGATCAACTAATCCTAATCCCCGACCCCTACCTGCACTTATTCCCCCTCCACGCCCTACCATTTACATTAGAGTGCCCGCCCGAGTCCGCCGCCCGCGTGACAATGCGAAACGACCGCAAAGCCATCCCCGAATGTCTATTTATTTGCCTCTCACCTCTGCAATCCCCTAACAGCAGAGTCGAATATTCCTGTAGAACCTGCTCAATAGTGGCACAATTGCCCCGAAATTTTGCAAGTTTTAGCAGTCGATAAGTCATTCAGCGGCAGTTACTTATCAAAACCAAACGAACCCGTTTGCTGGCGAGTCAATTTGATCGATCGACAAGTTTTTGGTAGCCGCAATTCTCTGGGTTTTGCTAAGCATATTTTCCTTGATAACCAACAAATTAGCCTCAAAGGTTTTGTCCTACCGCTGCGGATTGATGATAGCTATGCTTTCGGTTTAAAAATTTAGGTCACCGAAAAAGTTAACAATATTAAAACGCCCGGTGTTGATGTTAGCATATTCAAGGAGTTTAATCCCGATAACTCCTTGCTAGCGGATTTTGTGCAGAGTTATTTCGGTCAAACTCTGCTGCTAACAGCTTGGCTGAATGTGGAACAAAACCAGAAGGCGGAAGACAGTTTCTGAAAAAACTAGCCCAACAGTGTCTATAAAAATTCATTTCCGGTCAAAATCTGCCGAGTTTTTTCCGTCAAGGCGAGTTGTTCGCTAGCCCGATTTGGGAATATGGCAATCGGAATCATTCTGGTGCAGAATGCCACGTGATTGTCTGGTTTTTTAACAGTTCTGCAACTGATTAAATCTGGGATGAACAGCGGTACAGCGATTTTGTCGAGTTGTTTTTGTACCGTAATAAGATTGTTCGCGCTGAGAGACAGCCGCCAACTTTATGCGGCGACTCGCCTGGAATACGAACAGATTGAACGGGATATCGACCAAACTTTTAAGTATTTGCAGCGGGAAAAAGCCAGCCAGCGCCAATCGCAAGGTGCGTGTTTAAAGGAGGAGGAATTGGCATATCTGGAAACTCAGACTCTGAAGATGCCTCCCAGGGCTGTAGAGTATGCGCGGTTGCTGATTGATTTGGAAATTCGGCAAAATACGATCGCCATTAATGCCAAAAATTACCGAAATAAATTAAATCAAATAAGTATTGACATCAAAGGCAGTAACAAGTACAGTGGTAGTGATGCAAATTTAAGCTTTCTCAAATTCTTCAGCCTAAAAACTAGCCCGCAGTTTGAAGAGTAAATCAAAGCGGACTTGGGATATTTAAAATATGGTTCGGGCTTGCTATACAAAGCAATGGAAGCAATTCGAGGAGTTGTCGCCATAGAAGAAGCTGATCGAGATGCGAAATTAGAGGTAACGATTCAAGCTGTGGGTTTGGGTTTGCCAGTAGCCCGGGTGGTGGCTGGGAGTTCTCCTTATTTGATTCAAAAAGACCCGCCGAATCAGATGATTGTTTTGCCTTTGGTGAAGGTAGAAATTAATTCTTTTTTGTTGGTATTATTGATTAGTATCGGTGCGGGGGTTGTGGTTTGGTATTTGGTGATGTTGCGGGCCAATTTCAAGAATATAGTAGGTAAAAATAAGCGGTGGCGGTTTTTTCAGAATGATTAAACCGCTGAGGGCGCCCAGGAAGAACAGAGGGGGATGAATAATTGCGATACCAACGGATTTGATATGAGTCCTACCCGATCAACTGTTCCCTTCTTGGCCGTAAGCCTGCCAAGCCAAATCCACCAGCCCGTTGACAATCGCCACAGCCACCACCGCAGAGCCTTTGCGGCCCTCAATCCGAATGTGAGGAATCATCGAATCGTGCAGCCGCGACTTAGCCACATCAACCCCCACAAACCCAGAAGGAGTCCCAATCACCAAAGCCGGCCGAATTTCCTCAGATTCAATCAAATCCACGATCGCCGACAAAGCAGTTTGAGCCTGGCCCACCACAAAAATCCCTTCAGGATAGCGTCTGGCTAAAGTTTCAATCCCCCAAGCCGCCCGCGTTTTTTCCTTTTGAGGGCGCGTCAAAGCCTCCATCGAACAGTAAACCGGATTCGCAAAGGTACTTTGGATTTGCGGCGTAATCCCAACTTGCACCATCGGCACATCTACGACGATCGTAGTCCGAGCAGCCAAAGCAGCCGCCCCGGCTTGCAAAGCCTGATCGGAAAAACTAATTAAAGACTTGTACTCAAAATCAGCAGTCGCATAGATCACGCGGCGGACTATTTCGTACTCCGCCGCAGAAAAACCGTGGTCGCCAATTTCGCTATCGATTAATCCCAGACTTTGGGCATCGCTTACGTGCCATTCCATTTGTTGGATAGCTGTCGCCTGTGAGTGGTCAGGTATCAGCTTATCAGCTTTTTGTCATTAGTCATTAGTCATTAGTCCTTAGTTATTTGTTGGCTGCCGATTTGGGGGCAATTTCGGCAGCCAACAAATAACATGAAAAACCCGCCCCGATCAATCACCAGCGACTAATGACTAATG
Source organism: Microcoleus occultus BM001215366 (assembly GCA_036700145.1). Classification (GTDB taxonomy): domain Bacteria; phylum Cyanobacteriota; class Cyanobacteriia; order Cyanobacteriales; family Microcoleaceae; genus Microcoleus. Next base: position 13,806 of record JAUBOH010000013.1, on the reverse strand, counting down.
ACCGATGACTGATGACCGATCGCCCATTAAGTTTCCTCAGAAGGAGACTTACCCAGCACCGGAGTCAAGAAAGCCACCAAAGCTCCGATCGCAAAACCGGCCACATTCCGAGCCAAAGGCAACCAGTCCGAAGTTCGAGTCACCACAGGCCCAACTCCGAAAGCCAGAAATAGAATGCCCCACAGCGGCGAAAAAATCAGCGCCCACTGCCAAGCCACACCCTGTCCCGGTTTCCGAGGCTGAGCCGCAAACCCGCAGATCACACCGCCAAGCACCGAACTAATTAAGGTCAAAACCCATTGTTCCCTGGGCAAACCGGGAACCACATTACACCCGCCCTTGCGTAAACAGCCTTCGATCGACTCCAAAGATTCAATGATCGATCGATCTTCGCCATTGTCGCGGACAAAAAATTGATTGCCGTAGCGCGTTTGCAGTTCCACCCAAAAAGTGCGCGGCAGCAGCGGATACAGCGCATCGCCCACATTAAAATTGAGCAAATTGCCCCCTCGGGGGTCAGCAACTAGCAACACGCTCTTTTTATCCAGCCCCCAATAACTTTTGACAGCCAAACCGGGCGTGCGATCGTACTGAGTCAGCACTCGCAGCTTCCAGCCAGTTTCGGCTTCAAAGGCGTTTAAATTTTTTGCCAATCCCTCTTCTTCAATATCCGTAAGGGCTTTAGCTAAGTCAATGATGGGCGTTTGGGTTGACGGCAACAAATCTGGATTGTCGAAAGCGTGGGCTGCTGGTGCGATCGCCCACACCGACAAAGCCAGAAAAAATGCGGCAGCAGAGGCTAGAAATCTTCGCGGAAAAAACTGTGACATAGGAAATTCTAATCCGGGTCTTAATTGTGAATGTTAGCTGGCGGTCTTAACCAGAGGATAAGAGAAAACTCATATTTCTTTACAATTATTTACTTTACAGGAAGCCGAGAGCAAGGGGAAGGGTTCGGGGAAGGAAAGTTGGCGATCGGGGAAGGGGCATTGGGCATCGGGCATCGGCCAAAGAGGGCATTAGTGCCAACTGGCAACCGTCAACTGGCAACCGTCAACTGCCAACTGACTAAAACTGAGATTTTGGCGCAACCCCGTCGCAGAGGCGCCGATCGCGATCGCTCACATTAGGATTAGTCCTCAGATAATCCCCCACCCAATCGCAGCCCCGAACCAGCAAATCATCAAGATCCAAATTCCACAAAATCACCCGATTATCCCGGCCAGCAGAAGCCAGAACCTTCCCATCCGGGCTAAAACTGACACTCATCACGCTGTCTTTATGTCCAGTCAAAGTTTTCAGCAAAGTCCCGCTGCGACTCCACAATTTCACCTTGTGATCGTAACTACCAGAAGCAATCAACAAACCATCCGGGCTAAAACTGACGCTAGTCACGCTGTCGCTAGAACCCTTGAGCAGCGTCGCCACCAAAGTCCCATCCACCTTCCACAGCTTCACCGAATTGTCGTAACCCGCCGAGGCCAGCATTTTGCCATCAGGGCTAAAAGCAACCCCCAACACAAAACTGTTGTGAGCCCCTTCAAAAGTCCTCAGCAAACGACCGTCCCGATTCCAGAGTTTGACAGTACCGTCATCGCTCGCAGAAGCCAGCATTGAGCCGTCGGGACTGAATGTCACCCCAGTCACCCAGCCTTTGTGTCCCGTCAAAGTCTTAATCAACCTGCCGTTTCTGGTCCAGAGTTTCACGGTTTTGTCCTTGCTAGCCGTTGCGACAATCTCGCTATCGGGGCTAAAACTCACGCTCATCACGCTGTCGGTGTGACCGTCGAGAGTGAACAGCACAGAAGGCGAACACGGGAACAGGGGAGCCGAAGGACAAGGGAGAATATTATTTATGCCATCTTCTTTCAGACTCCAGACTTTCACCGTTTTGTCGTAACTCCCAGAAGCAAGTAGCTGGCCGTCAGGGCTGAAACTGACGCTGGAGACTCTCTGAGAGTGTCCTTCCAAGGTTTCCAGCAAAACCCCGGTGCGGCTCCAGAGTTTGATAGTTTTGTCCGTAGAAGCAGAAGCCAGCCTTTGGCCGTCGGGGCTGAAAGTAACGCTTTGTACCCGGTTCTGGTGTCCGTCGAGGGTTTTGAGCGGCACGTCGTCGAGACCCCAAAGTCTGAGTGTTTTGTCAAAACTTGCCGAAGCTAGGGTTTTACCGTCTGGGCTAAAACTCACCTGAGTAACTCGATCGGCGTGTCCCTCAAAAGTTGTCAGCAATCGGCTCTCCGGTTTAATGTTGCTAGCATCGGTTGGGCGTTTGTCGCCAACACCAGCCAGACTCCAAAGTTTGGCAGTCCCGTCTGCACCGGCTGAAGCCAGTGTTTGACCGTCGGGGGAAAAACTGACACCAAATACCCACTTGCTGTGTCGCAAAGTTGTTAGCAATTCGCCGTCCTGGGCCTGTGTTGAATTTTTTGTTGCTGGGTGTTTTAGGGCAGCGATGCTCCAGATTTTGACTGTTTTGTCTTCACCCGCACTAGCGAGAGTTACACCGTCGGGCGAGAAACTGACGGTGTAAACTTTCGAGGGTTTTTTGTTTTCGCTGTGCCACAAATTAGCGATTAACCAGCCGTCAGAACTCCACAATTTCACAGTACCGTCATCGCTCGCCACAGCGACGATTTTGCCGTCGCGGCTGAAGCTGAGCCAATTTATGGGAGCTAGTTGTTCGATCGTCCGCAGCAGAGTGCCGTCGGTTTTCCAAAGTTTGATAGTTTTGTCTCTAGATGCACTGGCGATCGTTTGCCCATCGGGGCTAAAAGCAACGCTGGTAACGCTGCTAGTGTGGCCTGTTAAAGTTGCCAGCAAAGTGCCATCAGTTTGCCAAATTTTGACAGTTTTATCTAAACTTGCCGAGGCGATAGTTTTGTTGTCGGGACTGAACGCGACGCAGGCGACGCTGTTAGTATGACCTTTAAAAGTTGCCAGCAAACTGCCGTCGCGCCGCCAAAGTTTGACGGTTTTATCGACGCTCGCAGAAGCTATTGTTTCGCCGTCAGGACTGAAACCCAGACCCCAAACTACATCCCCGTGTCCCTCCAAGCGGTTGCGTTCTTTCACGCCATAAACTGCCTGCTGGAGGGCAGCAGAAATTAGAATTTCCGTGTCCTTGAGAGTGTGTATTTCTTTGGAGTGTTCGAGCTGTCTCCACTTTTTACCCGCTCTCAAACTTTCCATCATCGCGTCAAATTTGTTGTTTGAGAAATAAAGTGCTTCTGAAGCTGCTGTGAGGGTACTGATTTCGGATCGCTGAGTTTGAGCGACAGCTAGCTGTTTTTGACCGACAGCGCGCCACCAAAAGTTGACGGCGGCGATCGTGGAACTGGTGAGCAGCAGTACGCCGATTACTGCTACTCCCAGCAATTGTTTGAGAAAAGTATTGGCTCGGTAGAGCTGTGCTTGACTCATCTTTTTGTCCGCTTCTGCTTTGTGCAGTCTGGCTTCTAAGCCGAATCTTTGGCGGATCGGCCGCACTAAATAGTCGTGTACCAATTGATAGCGGTCTTCTGGCGCTTCCCGCAGCAAAAATAGCAAACCGTGACCGACTAAAATATCTAAAATTAAGTCGAGGTTGTCGGTTTTCTTTTGTCCGCTTTCTGGGTCTTTTAGGAACCGTTGCTGTAGGGGAATTCTGCCCAGACTGCCGATCGCCAACAATTCATTTTCGCCCGCATCTGATGGCTGGTGGCCTGTAACTAACGAGAGTTCGTGCTTGGTTTTAATCAGCCGCACGCCTCTTTCATCTGTCAGGGAAAACAATATTTTCCAAGCTGCGTCTTCATTAACCGGGCCGCAGTCAGAGATGACTCCTTCGAGCGATCGCTTCACTAATTCTGCTTTGGGATTGTCGCCCAATTGCTGGTATTGTGCTAGACTGGTAATACCTTCTTCTTGCAGTTGCGCTCCCACTACTTGCAATTCGATCGGCCGCACTTCTTGCAGTTCGTCTGCCAAATCTTCCACGAAGGCATCGATCAGTGCCGGCTCTAAATAAAATTCCGCCCGTTCTGTTAAGTGTCCGATCACAGCCCGAGCATCTTTCATCGAAAAACTGCGGAGTTGGTAGCGGATGCTTTTGTCTAGAATATTATTGTTAATGGCATCGAGGTCGGGGAAGCGATCGCAGTCCAGCAAATAGTGCAAATAATCTTCGCGCAAGCACAAAATTATCTTGACATAAGGCAAGTTCAAAAACAATCGCAAAAAGTTATAAAAAAGTTGTCTTTGGGCCACTGAAGTCGAAACAAAGAAAAACTCTTCAAATTGATCGAAAATCAGCACAGTCAACAAATTATTTGCGGCATTGTCGCGCAACTGATCTATGATAAAAGAGGAGACTTCCGAGCTGCGAGCTGGGATAACCGAGCAACTTCTTTTGTGGATTTCCTGTACTCCTTTTGCGATTAATTTCCTTTCCTCTTCGGCTTGTTTGTCGTACAGCGCACCGTTCAAAGCATTTTCTAACTCTACCAGCCAGTCGGTGTAAACTTTGACTACTACGGGCAAGGTATCGCGCGCGCCCGGAGTAATATTTTTCAAAGCCGGTACTAAGCCGGCGTTGACTAGAGAACTTTTCCCGACTCCGCTGGGCCCGTGAATAATAGTTAATTTATGGTCGTCCCTGCTAATTCTTTCTAGCAACCTATTGATATCGGTTTGGCGGGAGTAAGCTGTCATGGACGCTGCGATCGCCGCTTGATTTTGAGCCGAAGGACTCGAAGGATTGACGGCTTGTCGCTGCTGCTGCAATTGGCTGGCTCCGATAAAAGCTCTAAATCCGTATTGATACTCGATCGATCGCTGGGTTTTTTTAATCCGAAAAGCTTTGAGATACTCTCCCTGCTCAAAATAAACCGCTTGCAGTTCCGTCAAAATATCGATGTAAAGTCGGGGGTCGTACTTCGGCTCGCTTTGAGCTTGAGCCAACTCCAAAGAATGAACCGCCGCTTCCCACTGGCTTAACTGTCGCAAACTTCGGGCTAACAGTAAAAGATACGAACTTCTGTCGGATTTGGGATGTTGGATTTTAGATTTTGGATCGTTACTTGACTCGTTAGTACCGACAAATTCTGGATAATTTCCGGCAAATCCCAATCTCAAATCTTCAATCAGCAATCTCAAATCGTTAGGCGTTTGATCCAAAATAGCCAAAGCCAACTCTGCTAGCTGACGGGCTTGACTCCACCTCGACTGTTGCAGGGCAACTTCCGCCAAAAAGCCGTAATCTTGAGCTAGTTGGCTGGGAGTACCGTAAGTGAAGTGCAACTGCAAAGAATTTTCAGCTAATGCTTGCAACTCTCCCCAAGCTTTCAAGCGTTGCAGCACTTGTCCGAGATGTGCTGTCACCTCAGCTACCAATTCCGGGCGATCGGCAAGGGAGAAAGCGTTTCTCGATTGTTCCAGGCTAATCCAAGCTTGTTCCCAGTGGTGACGGTTGGCTACGGGATTTCTGGCGGCTTGCAAGCGGTGACACAAAGCTATATGAAACAGCACTATGCCTTCTCTCTCTAAAAATAGGATGTTGGGGACAGGATTCGACAAGGAGGAGAGGGTCGATCGGTTTTCGGAATGTTCCCAGTTTGCGAATTCCCAGTTGCCGGTTTGTTGCTGCCAAAATGCTAAGCTTTCTTGATAGTGAATTAAGGCTGTTTCGGTTTGGTCGCTGACATAGTAATCTCGACCGAGAACGAATTGCAGGCTGGCTTTCAGGGCGGGTTCTAATTCTTGACCGCGATTTTGTAAATCTTTCAAAGCTAATTCTAGTTCTCGGCGCGACAAAGAGCCGATCGTCAAATCGAGGGTATTGCCGGGACTCAAAGGCGAATAGGAGCGGACATCTGATTGTCGTCCGTTTTGGGGCCCCGAGTTAAAGGTGAGAAAGCGTTCTCCGGGGCTGATTTCGCGCTCCAAGGCGCGTTTTTCCCAGTCGGTTTCGCAGGTGGTATCAAAACCTGCTCTGGTGCCGGCGGTGCTGCTGCCGAGTTCTTGATTTAGTTCGCCTACTTTAAATATAGTATCGGCCCGCCCAGCCAGGAAATCAATTAATTCGTCAACGGCCATTTCAAATTTAATTGTGGCGGCGGCCCAACTTTTGAAATCCGGGGCCAGACGAATCATTTTGGTCACGATGTCATCTGTTACCCACAAAATCACCGGACAGGAAAAATTTTTGCGAAATTCGTCTCGCACTTGATTGGTAGAGGCCATCAGTTCGTCGATCGCTACTACTGTTTCTAAACCGAATACCATCAAAGCCGAGGCGGCATCAACAGGCGAAGACCCGATCGAGCGCGTGTTTGCCTGCAAGGTAGTGTAGAGGGTTTTGACGGATGCCGGCAGGACGATATCTTGAATTGGAACTGAGGAGATTTCTCGCAGCCGCTGTGCCCAGCGCTGTCGCAACTGTTCGTAATTGCAGCGCACCAAAATTAGCGAGAATTGCTGTTGAGACATCGCGATGGATCTTACCAGAGTTTTGAGCGATCGCTCGTTGTAGCTGGCAGTTTCTTGTAGTTTAAGCCGATCGGTCATGGGTGCACCCCTTTTGCATAAATCAATTACCTAACGATCGCCGATCGTGACTGAAACCGTATCTACTTAGAGATATCCGTTTCAGTCTGGCGCTTTATATCTGTAGGATTACGTAGTTTTCCGTACCTCTCCTATGAATACTTACACAGTCACGTTTGTTCAATCTAAAGACATCATACCTCTCCATATCAGAGAATGCGAGACTTGACAATAAAAATTAAAGCCAGCGTAAGAGATTTTTTAGTCAGCTACAGATAAATTCCTACAGGTCATAAATAGCCGAGTGCTAAGTTTATGGATAATAGCGGTAACTAGCTATTAGCAAACAACTCCAATATATCTGTAGCAGGTAATTGGCAAAAAAGCAAATAAATTGTCGTCCGGGATAGAATTAGTTGAGGTTAACAGCAACAGGTGAAAAGAGACATAGGGGGTCTGACATTACAGATATCAGAGTTGAGATTTAGGAAACTCTTGGGTAGTGGCAAATTTTTACGGGGCAATAACTTTCGCGGGGTGCAGCCAGCATTATACAGAAATCAGCCAGCGGCAAAAACCGCTGACTGGGTGATGTATTGGATTGTAGGAGTTGGGAGTTTTGAGCGGTGAATGAGAAGCTATACCATTTTCGATTTTAGATTAAAGATTAAAGATTAAAGAATGGGGAATGACTGAGGAAGCTCGCGGTGAAAAACTCCCCTACAGTTGCATTCTTTTTGGGAAATGGTGTTAAAGAGTTTTTAAGTCACTCGCGGCGAAAAGCTTGGGGAGTCGCGAAGCAATCTCAAAAATTCCAACTATTGTTGCTGAATCCGCTGCAGCCACTCCTGATATTTTCTGGTTTCTGCTAGGGCTGGATTGATGCCAAACCAGCGACCTTCTTGATCGCGGTATTCAAAGACAAACATACTTCGCAACAAAATTTGAGACTCTTCTTCGCCGGTTACACTTTGTCGGTTTACGACTTGAAACAGCAGTTCCCATTCCATTTCATTGATAGCTCCCAAAAGGTCATCGCGGTATTCTTGAATGACGCTTTCGAGACATTCGCGAGAGAAGGGGGGGTCTTCGTGCTGCAAACAGCTATACAAAAGCATCAGTAGATTGCGAACGTGACCGCCGCTAATCCGGCAGAGCCTGTCTAAAGTTTCGGGAGAGTCAAAGACTTTGGTAATTAAATCGATGCGTTGAAGGGGAGCAACTGCGGGGAAAGCTCTAGCTAATACTAGCTGTCGCAGCAGTGCCATTCCTTCGGAGTGGTCGTCGCCCGATCGCCTCAGCACCGGTACCATCGGCATCACCTTGGGTTTGACTCCAAATCGACTGGCGAGGCGGCCGAAGTCGTTGGAAAAAATCAAAGTCAGGGGAATCGTGTAGACGACGTGGCAATTGAGTTTTTTCAACTGTTCGCCGCGGTCTAAAAACAGGTATTCTGGCTGGGTGCGTCCGCTGGGTTTGAGGGAGGCATCGAGGCGATCGAGGTTGTCAACGATGACTGCGAGTCCTTTTTTGCCTTGCTGCTTGAGTTCGGCGTTAGCTTTGTCGAGCAGTTCTTCGTTGATGGACTGCAAGATGCTGTTGGTGCGGGGTTCGAGATATTGCCTGAGTTGCGATCGCAGTTTGGGAGAGTCTTTCGTTTTAGCAGTAACTCTAGCAATACCTATAGATAACTCCGCTTCCGCTGACAGATCTATGGGAGTCTGCAAAAATTCTGCCACTTCTGCAAACAGATTTGTAAAATAGCTCGGTCTGAGTTTGATTCTGGCGGATTCCATAGTTTCGCTGACTTGGCGGGCAATGCTCAGCAAAATATCGCTGATGTCTACATCCCCCATGTCTAAGTCTTGGGAAGACTCGAAGTAGACAACGCAAAAACCCTCTTGCTCTAGCTCAGCTTTCAGTCGAAACAATTCCGTAGATTTGCCGCAGCCGATATGTCCTGTAAATAGCTGACAGGTTGGCTGGTCGGGCGAGATCCGGGTAATGGTTCGCTGTAAAGATTCAATGATTTTGCCACCGCGCACGGAACCAAAATCAATGTAGTATTGATAATCTCCTGGGTCTCCAGCGACAAGGGTCTTGCTCGGGTTGCAGGCTTTATAGAATCTGTCTAATTCGAGTGCGATCACAATTGAAGCCGACTAAAAGTTAAAAAAGTTAATCGAAAGTCTAAACTTTCTTGCCTTGAGTTTAGTTTGATTTGTCACCTTTTGCCCTGTGGGGTAATGCCCTAAATACCCAAACAACCTTTATCTGCTAGTGGGCCTTCCCGGCGCTGGAATTGGGAATTTTTAATTAATAATTTTTCATTACCTAGCGGGCTCAGTAATTTTACGGATATTGGCACTCCTTATGGGTAATTTTGCGGGGATCTGGTTAAATGGTAGGGGGGAAGGGGGCTGCTGGAAAGAGAGAAGTTAAACAGTTTTGAATTTTTGCTAATCCTTAATTATTAAATTGTCAAGAGGTAGATGGCTAGTTTTGGAGCGGTTTCTCAAACAGAGTTAGGGCGCAGACGCCAAGAGCTGCGGCGGCTCCGTCGCGCTCGATCGGCTGCAGTGGTGTGGCAAATGCTGGCAGCGAGCGCGATGGCAGGGGGTTTGCTGTGGTGGATAGCGCAGCCGGCTTGGTTGATTGCCCGATCGGAACAAGTGAAGGTGGAGGGCAATCAGTGGCTGTCAGACAAGGCGGTGCGGTCTTTGATGCCACTGTCTTACCCGCAGTCGCTGTGGGGGATTCAACCGCAGGTGCTGGCCCAAAAGCTGGAGTCAACGGGGCCGATCGCCAAAGCGAAGGTGACTCGCAACTTGTTTCCGCCGAGTTTGACTGTAGAAGTGGCAGAACGGCTGCCGGTGGCGGTGGCGCAGCCGACTGCGGTGTTGAGATCCAACAGCGACAAGGAAAAAGTGGGGTGGCTGGACGCTCGCGGTGGTTGGATGCCGTCGGAGAGCTATACTGCGGCTTCGGGGCGAGGAGCGATCGATAGTTCGATCGGGCCCGGCGGCGGTCAGGGAACGCAGCCTCAGCATTCTTTGCCAACTTTAAAAGTCATCGGGCCTTTGGAACAGTATCGCGCCTCTTGGCCGAAGTTTTACCAAGGACTCAGCGGCTTGACGGTGAAAGTGTTTGAGATTGATTGGCAAAACCCGAACAACTTGATCTTGAAAACAGAGATCGGTACCGTACACTTAGGGCCGTACAGTTCCAAGACTGGGAAGCAACTTCAGGTTTTAGACCGAATGCGACAATTGCCAAAACAGCTTTCTTCAAGCAAAATTGCGTACATTGACTTGAAAAATCCTGCAGAGCCGATCGTCCACTTGCCAGAACCTCCCTCTAGTTTGGAGAGTGCAACTGCCGCACCAACTCGCGCCCTGAATTGAGCCTCTGTCAACAGAAGGTAAAAGGTATCGATCGGGCTGCCGAATTTTTACCCCTCATGATAGATACGCAGGGCTCGAAATCAGGAAACTTTTTTGAGACCGCTGGGCGTCAAGGAAAAAAAATCAAATTTTTCTTTCCATCCCGATGCGACGGGGGCTAGTATCCATTTTTTTTGGCTTCTGTGTTGGGTACAAGTGCCGAATGCAGAAGCGCCTGGAAGGGGTATGGGCTTTGGCGCGTTCATGGCCGATCGCGAGCTTGCATCCGAGATTGCTAACATTGAGCCTAGACCTGTGTTAGTTTTTCGCGCAACTTAGCCTATAGTTGATTGTGAATTGGCGTGCAAATTAACAAGCTGTAATCTACTATCCCCGACTCTAATGAAGCTTAATAATAGACAGGGGTCTGACCAAGACAGTCCCCCTTCGGAAGAAGTAAAAAATTTTCCGGTGGCCCTAGATTCCGCCAATCCGTTTAGACGCAAGTCTGGTTATGTAAATGTAGATAGTATTGATATCGATCCTATGGTGAATCCCAAAGACATAATGCCCAGCAGTGCAGCCAGAATCAAAGTAATTGGTGTCGGCGGGGGTGGGGGCAACGCCGTTAACCGCATGATTGCTAGCGAGATTTCTGGTGTCGAGTTTTGGTGCGTGAATACAGATTCCCAAGCTCTGGTTCTGTCAAATGCTCCGAAACGCTTGCAAGTCGGACAGAAGTTGACGCGCGGTTTGGGCGCAGGAGGCAATCCGGCGATCGGACAAAAGGCAGCCGAAGAATCTCGCGACGAAGTTGCTAATGCTTTGAATCATGCGGATTTGGTGTTTATCACGGCCGGCATGGGCGGCGGTACGGGCACGGGCGCGGCTCCGATTGTCGCTGAAGTGGCTAAGGAAATGGGCGCTTTGACTGTGGGCATCGTGACGCGGCCTTTTACGTTTGAGGGACGGCGGCGCACCAGCCAAGCTGAGGAAGGAATCGCAGCTTTGCAAAGCCGGGTGGATACGCTGATCGTGATTCCTAACGACAAGCTGCTGTCGGTGATTTCGGAACAAATGCCTGTACAAGAGGCTTTTCGAGTTGCTGACGATATCCTGCGCCAAGGCGTTCAGGGTATTTCTGACATTATTACTATTCCCGGTTTGGTCAATGTTGACTTTGCTGACGTGCGGGCCGTAATGGCGGATGCGGGTTCAGCTTTGATGGGTATTGGGGTGGGTTCTGGAAAGTCGCGGGCTAGGGAGGCTGCGATGCAGGCTATTTCTTCGCCGCTGTTGGAAGCTTCCTCGATCGAAGGCGCTAGAGGTGTAGTGTTTAACATTACTGGCGGTACTGACATGACGCTGCATGAGGTGAATGCGGCGGCTGAGACAATTTATGAGGTTGTCGATCCGAATGCCAATATTATTTTTGGAGCGGTGATTGACGAGCGGCTTCAGGGCGAAATTAAGATTACTGTGATCGCTACTGGTTTTTCCGGGGAAGTTCCCTCGTCTCCGGCTTCGCGCACCCAAAATGTGAATGCTCCTTGGCGGGCTGCAACAGTCCCCGTGACTCCTGCTCAACAGACGCAGGATGCGAAAACGAAACCGCAGGATTTGGGATTGGATATTCCTGAGTTTCTTCGCAACCGCCGCCCACCAAGATGATTTTAGATTGGGGATACTTCGACGCTTCGCTCAGTACAAGTTTGGGATTTTGGATTGAATCTGAAATCTCAAATTTCTAGGGTTTGACCTGGTTCGGGTTCGAGAAGTTGGGTGGAAAGTCCCGATTTTGCTAGTAAATCGCGAAATTCGGGGATGCTGCCGACCGATCGCACAAACATCGGTAAAATGCCGGTGGCTCGGATGTCTCCCATAGTTGTGGGTAATAAAAACCGAGGTTTTAGGGTTTGGGCGAGGCTGAGGGCTTGAGATGGGCCCATGATGATTTGTCCGAGGAAGGGGAAGATTTGACCGATGACTGGGGCGATGGCTACGTCTACGGTGTCTATTTTCTGTTTGACTTTTTCTAATGGCGGCAGGTGCGGTTCGTAATACAGTGTCTCGCCGCTGCTTAAGTCTTTGAGCAAGTAGCCGTTTTCTTCCTGTCCCGGCCCAATTTCGGCTCCGGGTACGGCGGTTATTTGTAACATTTCTTGATAATTAAATTTTTGCCAATTTGCTAAAGATGTGATATTAGAGTAGCCTAAACTGCTGAGGACTTTGGCGGCGGTGGGTGAGGCGATGGCGGGAATAGTCCGATCGAGCAATTCCAGTGTTGGTCTGTGACAGTGGTCGTCTAAGCCTTGGGAAATTAGTATCAGGTCGATCGGCGGTAACGTGCTGGGAGTGAAGGCGACAGGGGTGTTGTGGTAGGCGGTGAACAGCCAAGGTTGACCGTAAAATACCAGGGGATCGACCAGCCAGGGATCGACGAGGATGGTTTGGCCTGCGATGTGGAAGATCCAAGAGTTGAGATCGATTCGGGTGAGTTTCACAGTTGTTTGCAATAATTCTTTACATTTGGTTTAATCATAGCTAATTTTGCAACCGCAGATGGGGCGGATGAACGCGGATGAACGCGGATAAGATGGGATCTGTGTTTGTGTCGATCTCTGGTAGTGAAGATGATGAAATCGAGGATTCCTGTGGCTTTGACTGTGGCTGGATCTGACAGTGGCGGCGGGGCCGGGATTCAGGCGGATTTGCGGACTTTTGCGTTTCACTGCGTCCACGGTACGAGTGCTTTAACCTGTGTGACGGCTCAAAATACTTTGGGGGTGACGCGGGTTGATGCTTTGTCTGCTGAGGCTGTGGCGGCTCAAATTGAGGCGGTGGTTGGGGATATTGGGGCGGATGCTGTGAAGACTGGGATGCTGCTGAATCGGGAAATTATGGCGGCGGTGGCGCAGCAGGTTGAAGCTTTGAATATACGGAATTTGGTTGTCGATCCGGTGATGGTATCACGCAGTGGCGATCGACTGATTGACGACGGGGCGATCGCATTTTTGCAGGATGTTTTGATTCCAATGGCTGCTGTTGTCACTCCCAATCGGTTTGAGGCTGAGATTTTAAGCGGTTTAGAGATTGCTTCTGTCGATGATATGCGATCGGCTGCGGAGAAAATCCACAGTTTGGGTGCGAAAGCTGTTTTAGTCAAGGGCGGCGGGATGAAGGGAGATTTGCGGGGGATTGATGTTTGGTTTGACGGTACGCAGTTGGATGTGTTGAAGACAGAGAATGTTGATACTCCGAATACTCACGGGACTGGATGTACTTTAAGCGCTGCGATCGGCGCTAATTTAGCATTAGGTAAAGATTTGTTTACAGCCGTAACATTAGCTAAAAATTATGTTACCACAGCGCTGAAATATGCTTTGGATATTGGAGAAGGTCAAGGCCCAGTGGGTCATTTTTTCCCGCTGTTACTGTCAACTGTCAACTAAGAGGGCGGGCACTCTTGGCACCGCCCCTACCACAGGTCAACTGTTAGCTAATTTCTTAATTTCTCAGGCGAAAGGGCGATCGCCACCAAGTCTTCGATTTTCTTAATATTCGGATCGCCAGCCAAATAACCGATTCCCCGGTGCAAATGCAGGCGAAATTGTTGCGCTAAAGTTTCTTTTTCTGTCCCCAAATTATCTTGGTGACAGCGCTGTTTGAGAGCAATTATCAAAACGTCGGCCATCTCGCCGCCGAAAACATCCCAGCTTAACTCGACGTTGCTGTCGCTGGGAATCGGTACTGGAGATGGGATGCTGGGCTCGGCGAGCGATCGGCAAAATCCCCACCTGCATAGAACGTTCCACCGATCGATTTTGGTCGATCGTTTCAGTTTGGATAGTTGGTCTTTGCCGGTTTGGGATAGGTGGATGCGATCGACTGGTGGTTCCAT
>JAUBOH010000012.1:0-36354 GCA_036700145.1 Microcoleus occultus BM001215366 | reverse complement strand
CGTCCATTTCGGTCAGCAACTGGTTCAGGGTTTGTTCCCGTTCGTCGTTACCGCCGCCCAAACCAGCGCCCCGTTGACGGCCTACCGCGTCAATTTCATCGATAAATACGATGCAGGGAGCGTTTGTTTTAGCTTGTTCAAACAAGTCGCGGACGCGGGAAGCACCGACACCCACGAACATTTCCACAAATTCCGAACCGGAAATCGAGAAGAAGGGAACGCCAGCTTCTCCAGCAACTGCTTTAGCCAGCAGGGTTTTGCCTGTTCCGGGAGGGCCGACTAACAGCACGCCTTTAGGAATTTTGGCGCCGACTGCGGTGAAGCGATCGGCATTTTTCAGGAAGTCCACGACTTCTGCGAGCTCTAGCTTGGCTTGTTCGATGCCGGCTACGTCGCCGAAAGTCACCTGAGTTTGCGGCTCCATTTGGACTCTAGCTTTGGATTTGCCGAAGTTCATGGCTTGGTTGCCGGGCCCGTTTTGGGCGCGCCGCACCAGGAAAAACAGTCCCACTAAGAGCAAAATCGGGAAGAACAGGCTGCTGAGGGCTTTTACCCAGAAGCCTTCGTCGCTTTGGGGCAGAACTGAAATGTCTACGTTGTTTTTGGTCAGGATGTTGATCAGTTCGGGGTCGTTGGGCAGGTTGACGATCACTTTGTTGCCGTCTTGGGCTGTGACAAGGGCTTTGCTGCGATCGGAACTGATATTTATTTTGTCTACTCTCTTGCCTTCGACTTCCTGAATGAATTGGCTATACTTCCAAACTTCCCGGCTTGGGGGCTGTTTATCAAAAAATGCGGTTGCTAAGGCAATGACTACAATAGCCAGAAGTGCGTACAGGCCAGCGTTTCTCCAGCGTTTATTCACCGAGGTCGATCTCCTAATTTTTAGTCCCTGTGACTTGGGATTTTTTATTTATGTTCATCAATCTTAACGTAATTGTAACTTGCTTTTTGTGTTGCGAAGAATTTCGGTAGTGGCGATCGGTCCTCTGAGGTGGTGGAAACCGAATGTTACTTGCTGTCGTCTTGAGATTTGGGTGCTTTTTTAATGGTTGTATTTCTGCATACACTATAAGACAGAATTTGTCAAGACAGTCAAAAGTAGTCGCGATCGCCAACTGATGCCAATGGCGCTAACTTCTGATAAGATACTTCAGTCGGGGAGCTACTTAAGCCGAGTTTTTCCTGTTTTCTTGCGACAAAATCTGTATAGCGGTAGCGAACCCTTGAAGCGAATGCCGTCGTGACCGTGACAACCATTACTATTGTGTTTGTCTAGTCTACCAAACTAAACTAAGAGCAAGCAATCTGATGCTTCGGCAGAAACAAAAACGCGGGAACACAAGTCACATAACTAGCTTTTGACTGAGATGGAAAATTTCATAGATGCGATCGCAACTGCAACGAAGTTATATCAGTCTGACGACCACTTTCAGGCTGAGTTAATTTGTTCTCAAATCCTTGATATTCAGCCAGACAATTTAGATGCTTTATATTTATTGGGGAGGATAAAATATCACTTATCCAAAAATACAGTTGCTACTACAGATGTCGGTCTGCGCTATCACCTATGGTACTACAATCAGCAAATTTGGAATACCACTTTTTGGACCGGTGTTAAAGCGCTAAAGTCTCCATCTGATATGTGGAATTACCAAGAAATCATCTGGGATTTAAAACCTAGTTTAATTATAGAATTTGGCAGTTGTTATGGCGGAGGTACTTTATTTTTTGCTAATGTATTAGCACAAATTAATGAAAATTCAAAAGTGTTTTCGGTAGATATTGACCATAAATTTCTGCATCCGAAAGTTAGAAATCATCCCCGCATTGAGTTAATGCTGTCATCTTCCACTGCTCCAGCAGTTGCTCAAAGAATAGCAGTATTGCGGAGCGAATTTCCTGGCCCGGTATTTGCTATCCTGGATAGCAACCATGAAAAGCAGCACGTCTTAGGCGAAATGCAAATGTTGCGACCGCTACTAAAAACAGGCGATTATTTAATAGTTGAAGATAGTAACATTAACGGACACCCAGTTTTGCCCGGATGGGGAGAAGGGCCCTACGAAGCTATGGCAGAATATTTTGCTATTCACCCTAATGATTATCAAAGAGATGACCGTCGAGAAAATAAATTTGGATTTACTTTTGCAACTAACGGCTTTTTAATGAGGCGCTAAATATATCAACCGTTTCTGCAACTAAAACCATAGCAACCATGAAATTTCCACTCCACCAACCCACACTCAAGTTATTAACAGGACTCTCAGGTATAGAACTAGGAGCAGCATCGCACAATCCCTTTGGTGTGAATGCAATTAATGTGGCTCCCAAGTTTGACGAAGATATGTTTCAAGACAACCAGGTTAACATGGGAGAGCAACCGACAAAAATAGATATGTACGGCGAAGCAGACAATATTCCAGTCAAAGACAAAAGTCAGGATTTTGTTTTGTCCAGTCACGTATTTGAACACGTTCCCGATCCCATATCTGCTTTATTAGAGTGGCAAAGAATTCTCAAGCCAAGAGGATATGTGGTGATGGTTGTCCCCCAGCCAGATGCTCTAGCAGGAGATAATCGCCCACTATCCACCTACGATCGGTTAGTTAGAGCGCACCGAGAAAAATGGACAATAGAAACTGCTCCCGCAGAAAATTTATATGGCGGTAAAGGCGGACATTACTGGAAATTTACCTCAACAACTCTCAGAAAATTCTTTGAAAAGCTCAGCACAGGTAATGACAATATTCCCACTATTAATTGGCAACTACTAGGCACTGAAGACCCGGATAGCAAAGTAGGAAATGGATTTTGGATAGCTTACCAAGTACCATAATTTATCATATCTCAAAACAACACGCAAACCTTTAAAAATATGGAATTAATACCGATGTCTCCCGGAATGAATGTAATGACTCAGTTGAGCTATCAGCCACTTATCAGTATTGTAATGCCAGTTTACAATACACCAGAGCCGTTTTTAAGAGGGGCAATTCAATCAGTTTTAAATCAAAGCTACACTTTTTGGGAATTGTGCATTGCTGATGATGCTTCAACCAAGCCTCGCGTCAGACAAATATTAGAAGAATATGCTGCCAAAGACTCTCGGATAAAAATAGTTTTCAGAAGCCAAAACGGTCACATATCCCGCGCTTCAAATTCTGCATTGCAACTAGCAACAGGGGAATTTATCTCTCTCCTCGATCACGATGACTTGCTGACAGTAGACGCTTTGTATGAAGTAGTAACACTTCTGAATCAGCATCCCGATGCAGACATGATTTATTCAGATGAAGATAAGGTTAATGAACACAACAATTTCTGTCTTCCTTGTTACAAGCCAGATTGGTGTCCAGATTCATTTTTATCTCGGATGTACACTTGCCATCTGGGTACTTACAGGCGATCGCTAGTCAATGAAATTGGTGGATTTAGAGATGCTTATAACGGCAGTCAAGATTACGATTTGGTTTTGAGAATTACAGAAAAAACTAACAAGATATTCCACATACCTAAAATCCTTTACCATTGGAGATTTCACCCCGAATCTGCCTCTGCTTCCAAAGATGCGAAACCTTATGCCTATGAAGCCGCCGTCAGAGCCATAACAGATGCAATTCACAGAAGAGGTGAACCCGGCCAAGTTCTCGCCCATCCAAACCTACCAGGTCATTATACCGTTCGTTACGCAATTAATAGTGACAAACTGGTTAGCATCATCATTCCTACTAGGGACTTTGGCAGTCTTTTAAATCTATGCTTATACTCAATTTTTACCCAGACTTTATATCCTAATTATGAAGTTGTGGTGATTGACAACGGCAGTGTAGAAGTAGAAACGAGTCAAATTATTGAAAGGTGGCGAATTCAGCAACCAACCAAGTTTAAATCTTACAGATTAGACATTCCATTCAACTACTCTCGCCTCAATAACTTTGGTGTAGAAAAAGCACAAGGAGATTACTTACTCTTTTTGAATAACGATACCAGAATACTGCATGGAGATTGGCTAAATGCAATGGTTGAGCAAGCTCAAAGACAATCCGTTGGTGCTGTGGGCGGGCTGTTAATGTATCCAGATAATTCTGTACAAAACTCAGGATTTATCCTAGGTGTTAATGGGATTGCTAGTGATGCTTACAAGGGGATTAGCAACGCAGTAGTACAGTATGACGATCTCGTACATATCGGATTTACGAATAACATATCCGCTGTTACAGGAGCCTGCTTGATGTGCCGCCGCGAAGTATTCGCCAGCATCGGCGGTTTTGATGAAAATTTACCAATTGTATACGGTGATGTTGATTTATGTTTAAAAATGATAGCAAAAGGCTATCGAAATGTTTATCTCAGTCACGCAAAAGTATTACATCAAGAGTTACAAGGTTGGGCTTTCGATCTGACAAATGAATATCAGCTAGAAGTCGAAAAAACAGCAGCGACATTGATGATGTCAAGGTGGAATAAGTTTATTGAACATGACCCTTGCTTTAGCCAGCATTTAGTTGAGAAGTTCAATCGGCAGTTAAGCTATACTAAAAAAAATCAGCCTTTGGTCAGCGTTTGCATACCTACTTATAACGGCGAACAATATCTGAATGAGGCTATTTTGAGCGTGATTGCTCAAAGTTATCCCAATTTAGAAATTATTGTTTCGGATGACGGTTCTACGGATCAAACAGTAGCGATAGCAAAATCGCTTACAGACAAGTTCTCTGGCGATTTCAAAATTTTGACTCACACTCAATTTGGCTTAGTTAAAAATTGGAACCACTGTATTTCGGAGTCGAAAGGAAAATATATTAAATTGTTATGTCAAGATGATTTGCTGGAACCAGAATGTATTACCGAATTGGTGAATTTTGCAGAACAGAATGAGCAAATAGGTTTAGTATTTTCGCGACGGGGAGTCTTGCTAGCAGGAGATGCAGCTTCCGATCCGGCTTGTCAAGCAATTGGTCGAGGGGCTGTAGAAATTTCTCAAAGTTGGTCTAGTTTACAACCAATTCAAGATGGAAAGTTACTGCTTGCACAGCCGAATATTTTGAATAATCCGATTAATAAAATTGGAGAACCGAGCACAGTTTTGATCAAAAAAGAAGTGTTCGATCGCGTGGGATTATTTGATGTAGAATTGCAGCAATTAGTTGATGTAGAAATGTGGTTCAGAATTATGAGCCAATACAAAATTGGCTTTGTTAACAAAAGCTTGTCACACTGGCGAGTACACCTCAATCAACTAACAAGAAAAAACTTGCTGAAGGGAGAGATAGTTCAAGATGTTCAAAGATTTCACCAGAAAATTTTACAAAGTTCATACTTCAATTTACTGAGTGCAGAAGTTAAAAGCCGGATGACAGATCCTACTCAAGTTAAAGAGTGGATGCGACAGTTAACTGGAGTTGAAGCACAGGCGATAAATGTTACCACCGCTGCTGTGCTTCCAACTCTTTCTCAAAAATTCCCGCAAATTTCCCCTGTTGCTATCAATATTAATAGACCATTTTGGTCTGTCATGATTCCCACCTATAATCGGGTAAAATATTTGGAGCAAGCGCTAAACAGTGTGCTGCAACAGGCTCCTATTTCTGAGGAAATGCAGATAGAAGTTGTTAATGATTGCTCTAACCAATCTATCCAAGATGAAATGGAGGCACTTGTTAAAAATATAGGTGGTGGACGAGTGAATTTTTATCGACATCCAGAACAAGATGTCGGTCAAACTGCTATCTTTAATCTCTGCATTCAAAGAGCGCAAGGTCAATGGGTTCACATCTTGCACGATGACGATGTTGTATTGCCAGGATTTTACAGCAGCCTGCGAACGGGGATTGAAAAAGAATCGAACGTAGGTGCTGCTTTTTGCCGCCATATTTACACAGATGAAGTGGGAAATCAGCGCTGGGTATCTTGGCTAGAAAGGGAAACTCCAGGTGTACTTACTGATTGGTTAGAACAGATTATTGTGATGTGCCGTCTGCAAGCTTCTCCTATTGTTGTTAAACGCAGCGTTTATGAAAGATTGGGCGGTTTTAGCCCTCAATCTGGTGCTGCTTCTGATTGGGAAATGTGGAAGCGAATTGCCGTGCATTATCCGATCTGGTACGAACCTCAACCGCTAGCTTGGTATCGCCAACATTCTTCGTCAGACAATACTCGCTTGGTAAAATCTGGTGGTCTAATTGCTGATGTGCGGCGCTCAATAGAAATTTCTAAATCGTATTTACCTAGCGAGGTCGCAGATAAATTATCAAATCAAGCCAGAGAACACTATGCTTTTTATGCTTTGAATACAGCGGCGAAACTCTTGAGTGATGGAGAATTTGAAGGTGCGATCGCCCAAATTAGAGAATCGCTAAAGTGCAGTGAATCTAGCCCAGTCAAAGAGGCTATAGTTTCACTACTATTGCAAGGTGAATCTCATCAGCCGTCAACGGGATTTTCGAGCGCGATCGCTCAATCGCAAACTGAAGCAACTAAGCCATCAGTTTCTGTTGACACTCAATCCACCCGCAAACAAATTGCTGAGACTTGGCTGAGTTTACCCCCAAATGAACTAGCAAGTGCCTATGCAGGCGATGCGGGAAAACATCACCAGGCGATGCTCAATAGCGATATTAGAGATGAACCGCTAACCGATATAGAAGAGAGTTTTGTTAGGGAATTAACCGCCAATGTAGCGAAAGGATTTGATGAGCCAAAAGCGATAAATTACCTGCTAGCAGCGATGTTGTACTGTCGCGCGCACCAATTGCCGGTTAAGTACGATCGCGCGAAGCTACCTAATTGGTTCGCCAACGAATATCTCAAATTCATGTTTACCTGTCCGAACCTATTTCAAAACAAAGGTGAAGCAGACAGTTATTATCAATTTATCCAAGGATGGATTGATTACATACATACTAATTTGTTCAAGAATGCAGATTCGCCGCTTTGGCAAAATATTGCCTTATTTTTCTCGCAAGTTGCTAACTTTATCCCGCTGTACTTTACTACGGCAAACCTGCGCGATATTTACACCAAACGGGCGGAGATTATTGAGTTTGCGCTGAAAAATCGCGGTTGTTCGATTGATTGTATCTTCCCAGGGCGATCGCCCGATCGGACAAAAATCCGCCTCGGCATCATCAGCGACCATTTCGCGCCGCAAACCGAAACCTTCGCCACCATCCCGGTGTTCGAGCATTTAGACCGCAACCAGTTCGAGATTTACCTGTACGCGCTCAACACCAGCGGCCACCAATTAGAACAATACTGTCAAAGTCGCGCCGACAAGTTGGTTGCACTCCCGAAAGACTTTGGATTGCAAGTCCAAACAATCCGCACTGACGACTTAGATATCCTATTTTTCGGTACGAATTTAACAGCTATTAACAAACCAGTGGGTTCCCTAGCAATGCACCGTTTGGCAAGGGTACAAACGACATCTTTCTGTTCCCCGACAACCACCGGAAGTCGGCACATGGATTACTACATCGCAGGCAAATTCACTACGCCGGATGCTAGTTATCAAGCACAATATCGCGAACAGTTAGTAACTCTAGAAGGCAGCGGTTTTTGTTTCAAATATGCTACAGAGTCGGAAGTAGCGACAGTTAAACCTACTCGCCAAAGTATGGGAATTTCAGACAACACAACCGTGTTTATCTCCGGTGCCAACTTCTATAAAATTATGCCGGAATTGAGAGAAACTTGGGTAAAAATTCTAGCTGCTGTACCCAATTCAATCTTGATTTTATATCCCTTTGGCCCCGCTTGGACTCGCACCTATCCAGCTACACCTTTTATCAACAATCTGAACGTTGTTTGCGCTAAATACGGAGTGAATAATAATCGATTGTTATTCGTCAAGCAATTGCCTAGTCGGGCGGATGTCAAAGAATTTTTGCAGCTAGCAGATGTTTATCTCGATTCTTATCCTTACGCTGGGGCGACATCATTAATCGATCCTTTGCAAGTAGGATTACCGACGGTGGTTGTGGAAGGAAACGCTTTGCGGTTCCGTCAAGGTGCGGCGATGCTGCGAGAATTGCAGATGCCAGATTTAATTGCACATGACGAAGCATCTTATATTCAGTTAGCCGTGAATCTCGCGACTAATCCCCAACTGCGACAACACTATCGCCAGGAAATTCAGCAGAAAATGCAGGGGAATCCGGCTTGTTTTGATAGTGTTGCATACTCTGGGGCGATCGGCAAATTATTCCAAGAACTCTTTGGTAAATGGCAAACCAGCCACCTGGAAGCATCCCGCAGCTTACAGGATAGCATTCCCAAGCAGCCAGACTCAAGCGAGAAACTCTCGAACGCCGTCCAGCTTTACCAGAGAAATTCATCAAACATCTCAGCAATATCCGAACTGCGTCAAATCCGCAAACAAATCGCAGATTTCTGGCTGAACATTCCCGCCGAAACCCTCGAAAGCGCCTACAAAAGCGACTCCGGCAAAAGCTATCAAATTCTGCTCAAAAGCGGCTTCCAACGTCAAGCCATGATGGAAGACGAACAAATATTTTTGCAGCAATTAACGCAGATTAGCAAAGGATTAGTGCATCCAAAATCAGTCAACGCCTTGCTGGGGGCGATGCTGTATTTCCCACCAGGAACCATGCGAATTCCAGACGCTCGCAACCGTTTGCCGCACTGGTTGATTGGGGATTACGAACAAGTTTATGAGACTGAAGCCACTGTCAAGTCTGAGTCAAGTTCTGACTTGCTAGCTCAATACATTCAATCCCCGCAATTTGCGAATCAACTGTTAGGATGCGTCAATCTTTACCGCATCGATCCGTCTGACGAATCGGTGGTTTTGGAACTGCGCCAAATCAGAAAACAACTGGCTGATTTTTGGCTGAGTGTTCCATCAGAAAAACTGGCAACTTTTTATCAAGGAGAAGTCCGCAAGGGATATCAAGCACTACTTAGCTGCGGCTTGCAAGCAGAATCAATGACTGAAGCCGAACAGAAGTTTTTGCAGCAGTTGACTGAAATTAGCAAAGGGTTGGTGCATCCTCAAGCTATCAATGCTCTGCTGGGTGCGATGCTGTATTTTGTGCCGGGGAAAATGCGGGTACCCGATGCTCGCACCCGCTTGCCGCAGTGGTTGATTGACGATTACGAAAAGGTGTTTGAGAGTGCATTCGCTCAAACAGAAACAACCGTTGTTAAACAAGATTATCTGCCACAATTTCTCAATCAATTAACTGCTGCCGTCAATCTTTATGAAATAGACCCGACGGCGGAATTGGTAATAGCAGATTTGCGGCAAATTCGCAAGCAAATTGCCGATTTGTGGCTGAGTGTTTCCGGCGAACAAGTGGAATTTTTGTACCGGAGCAATTTCGGCAAGGGTTACAAAGCAATGCTGGGCAGTGGGTTTATTAACGAGCCTCTGAATGAAACTGAACGTGCTGTTTTGAGTTCGTTAGTTGCTGAGTTGAGTAAAGGGTTTGGAACGCCTCAAGCTGTGAATAATTTGTTGGCGGCGATGCTGTTTTGTCGCGCTGGGCAGTTGCGGGTTGAGGATGCGAAGACTTGTTTGCCGGAGTGGTTGTTGGCGGATTATGAGCAGTTGGTTGGGGGTGCGGTTAAGGTGGCTGTTGGGTGATGAAATGCGCTGTTTTTGAGGTTTGGAATTAGTTGCTAATCTCAGATTTCAAGGTTGAATCGATATCAAATCCGGTTGATTGTAGGCGATATCTGTAGGGACACGGCATTGCCGTGTCCGTAGGAGGAGACGGCAGTGCCGTTTCCCTAGCGTGTCCCTATCGTGTGCATAAGAGGAGATGGCAGTGCCGTTTCCCTACAAGGATATTCATCTCATTGTCCCGTCAAGGACACGGCAGTGCCGTGTCCCTACGGGGATATTACTATTATTAAAAACGGCAATTTAATTCAAGACGAGTTCTGGATGTTGCGGCTCAAATAAGGGGCGAGTTACTTGGCGCAGGAGGACTGTTTCTAAATTGCCTTCTACTACATTTGCTGCTTCTATTTCTAGTTCGCCCCACAATAGCCGATCGCCCTGAGTTGGCATTTTACCGAAATTGTGGATCGCGAATCCGGCGATTGTTTGGTAAGCTTGGTTAGTCGGCAGGCTTAACCCGAGTTTTTCGTTGACTGCTGTCACTTCCCAATTGCCGGAAATTAGGGCAGAATGAGCGTCTTTTTCAACGAGAGTTGCTTCCGAAGGTGGCAGCAGCGGTTCAGACTTTTTACTGGTAATCCAACCCGTCAGCAGCCGCACGGTACCGTTGAGAACTGCCAGCAGCGGCCACAGCAATCTCGAACAGATTTCGAGGGCTGGCATTAGCAGCAATGCGGTGCGTTCGGGGGCGTGGTTTGCTAATACTTTGGGGATTAGTTCTCCTAATACTATCTCGACGTAGGTTACTAAGATGAATGCTGCGGGAACTGCGATCGAATGTGCAGTCAGCATCGCCGGAAAATGCCCGATCGGCAATCTGTCGATCCACGGCTCGATCCAGTGTACAGTCGCTCCCTCACCCAACCAACCCAACAGCAAACTCCCTGCTGTTGTGCCAGTTTGAGTTACAGACAGGTAATGCGGTATGTTGTTCTGAGCTTGGTGGATCAGTTCGGCGGTTTTGGCGGTTTTTGGAGAGTCGGACAACTGGGCGAGTTGGCGGATTTGATGTCTGTCTGCTGATACTAATGCTAGTTCTGATGCCACAAAAAAGGCGATTAAAAGTGTTAAGCCCAGCAACATTGCTAATCTCAGCAGTGTTTCGGCGACTTCTATTTCCAGGGAAGTAATGTTGTTCAAGATAGATATCTAATCTGATAGATGTTTGAGGTTAATTCTTTTATTTTAGCTTGCGATTCAGATTGATTGACGGCCCCACATATCGGATATCCGCACTGCGGGTATTCGTAGGTGCGCCGAGGCGCGCACCTTACCCGTAAAACTCGCGAACTCTTTCTCTTCTCTTCTCTTCCTTCGCGTCTTCGCGGTTCGTTAAAAAAAAAGAATCCAATTCACAAACCCGAAACTAATTGCTGGATCAACCCTCCGTTACTTCCCGCAGCGAGTTAATTTCCGAAAAAGTTTCCTCCGCATCAGACTTCAACCCGCCTTGAATGTAATTCAACTTCACTTCTTCCAACAAATCCGACAGCAGCGACTGCAATTCCCCGAGAGTTTTCTCATCTTGCAATTCCCGCCGCAAACTTTGACTGAATTCTTGGCTGAAATTATCGATAATTTTTCGACCTTTATCGTCTTCGTAAGTAGTTGCTACCACATCAACAGCAGTTTGAGCCAGATAATTTGCTAGCTGTTCTGTCATTTCCCGAGGCAAAATGTTAATCGGAGAGAAATTTTGCAGGATTTGATAAAAATCCGACTGTTTGATTGTGGTTTCTAAATTGTGGTGCAGCAATTGTTCTAATCCCGGTTGTACCTGCGGCAAAACTTTGTAAATTGTCAGATCCAAAATCCGGTTGGTAATTTGCTCGATCGTATTTTCCTGATTGACGTGGAGGTACGGCTGCTGCGGCTCCAGCAGCACCCGCGCCGCGTCGCCCTGTTCGATCGAACTTTGAGCTTGATTGATAAACCGCACCATCATGTATTCCGACATCGTATCGGCCAAATAAGCCACCGGTTCGTAGGTAATTTGAGCAAATGCGCGATCGAGATTTACCAAACCCGACTTGTGCACCCGCACCAATACCGGCAAAATCCGCCACCCATGCCAAATCGGCACCAGCAGAAACACCTCGTACCAGCGCCTCAGCACAAAATCAAACCAAGTTACCCCCGGTTTGCGGCGGGTGTGGAACAGACTTTTAATCAAAAATTCCGCCCAAAAAAAGCCGATAAAAAACGCATCAATTCGCCAAAAACCGTCAGTGCTTTTCAAATATTCGGGATTGGGAAAACTCGAATCAATGCCTTTAATCGGGTCATAAATTATAACTAAACCCGGAAAATAGCTCTGATAAACAGGGCGCAACGGGCGGTAACTGAAATGGAAAAGCACCAGCAAGAAATTGACCACCGCTACTAATGCGCTCAGTTTTGCCCAAGAAAAGGCTTTTTTGGACGATTTTACATCGGTGCTGTTAACAGTTGTGTTGGAATCTGACATAAAAGTAATTTTCCAGATTTGCTAATCGATAAATCTATCTTGTGGCCGAGGCTAAAAAACTCCTAACCTCTTATAATCCCTGGGTAAACGCTAAGTATAAGGAAACCAAAAGCCGTGAACTTAAAAACAGTCATATCGCTGCTCAAACAAACTTTTACGGAATGGCAAGAAGATAAAGCGCCAACCCTAGCCGCCGCCCTAGCTTATTACACGGTTTTTTCCCTCGCCCCGCTGCTAATTATCGTGATTGCGATCGTCGGTTTAGTCTTTGGTGCAGAGGCAGCCCAAGGTCAAATCGTCGCCCAACTCCAAAGTTTGATCGGCAAAGATGGCGCTCAAACCGTCCAAGAACTGATCCTCAAAGCCTCCGAACCCAAGTCGGGAATGATTGCTACCCTAGTCGGCGTTGCTACACTTTTGTGGGGCGCTTCCAACGTATTTACTAATCTCAAAGAAGCCCTCAATACTATTTGGAATGTTTCACCGCCTCCGGGCCGCGGCATCTGGGGATTCCTGCAAGACCGCGTATTGTCTTTTGCGATGATTTTAGGCATCGGCTTTCTACTGCTAGTATCTTTAGTCCTTAGCGCCGTTTTAGCTGCGGTCAGCTATTGGTTGAACGGCTTGCTGCAATTACCAGTCAATATTTGGCAGATTGTGGATTTTGCGATCTCCTTTGGTGTAGTTACGCTGCTTTTTGCCTTAATTTACAAACTTTTGCCCGATGTCGATCTTGCCTGGAATGATGTTTGGATCGGCGCCGCCATCACTTCAATGCTGTTTACGATCGGCAAATCCTTAATTGGAGCTTACCTCGGAGGTAGCGGTATTGCCTCTACCTACGGTGCTGCGGGATCGTTCGTGATTATCCTGCTTTGGATTAATTATTCGGCTCAAATTCTCTTCTTAGGTGCCGAGTTTACCCAAGTTTGGGCTAACCGATACGGCTCCAGAATGCGAAGTTCGCGAAAGAATATCCTCAACAGCGAAAACGGGGAATCCTCCGCAGGCAAACACGGGAAGAATTCTTAACATTAGATAAACGGGAAATTTGAGGTTAAACTCGATCGCCAGCTTTGACAAAACAAGCAAGAAGGCAGAAGCAAAAGGCAAGAAGACCCAAAGCGTTCGGAAAGCAAAATTTTTAAGGCAATAATTTTGCTTTTTTTCGATCGCCCTGTAACATTCTGTCTTCGGGAAGGCCTGCTTCTGCTTTCAAAGAAAGCCCTACCTATTTATCCTCCAACTGTAAAAATTAGAGTTTCAACTTGCCTCGGATCTCGGACAGCAAGCTGAAAGCAGGTTCGAGTTTGACACCCGCCAGAATGCGGGAAATTCGCTTCACCTTCGTTCATTTCCATTTAAATTATCGAGAGTTTGAGCTGCTGCACGTCTCTGTCAGCAGAAGGAAGTCTTATGTCAATTTTGCCTCGGCAATTTCTCCCGGAAGGATGATTTATTGAGTACCGGATTTGACTTTAATTAACATTACCTTTAACATTCGATTCGCCGCGCAGTATCCAAAAATCGCACTTTGACTCTGCTGCAAGTTTTTTTAAATTTTGGTAAACAATCATGATTTCATTAACTAAAAAACGTATCGCCCTGATCTCCGTACACGGCGATCCGGCTGTGGAAATTGGCAAAGAAGAAGCGGGCGGGCAAAATGTTTACGTGCGTCAAGTCGGGGAAGCTCTGGCGAAACAGGGGTGGCAAGTTGATATGTTCACCCGCTCATCCGATCGCCAACAAGCAAGCATTGTACAGCACAGTCCCAATTGCCGGACAATTAGGCTCGTAGCAGGGCCGCAAGAATTTATTCCCCGCGACGAAATTTACGGATATTTGCCAATCTTTGTACGAGAATTTCAGAAGTTTCAGTTAGAGTCTGGCTTTCAATATCCCTTAGTTCACACGAATTACTGGCTGTCTTCTTGGGTGGGAATGGAGTTGAAAAAATCGCAACCCCTGCGGCAAGTTCACACTTATCATTCTTTAGCAGCAGTTAAATACAAGTCGGTTTCGACAATTCCGATGATTGCCAAAACCAGGCTGCAAGTTGAAAAAACTCTTTTGGAAACAGCCGATCGCGTGGTAGCTACCAGTCCCCAAGAAAGAGAACACATGAGGTCTCTGGTTTCGGCAAAAGGCAATATTGACATCATTCCCTGCGGTACCGAAATTGAGCGATTCGGCTCGATCGCCCGATCGGCCGCCCGCCGTCAGTTGGGAATAGCCCCCGAAACCAAAGTCGTGTTGTACGTCGGCCGTTTTGACCCCCGCAAGGGCATCGAAACCTTAGTCCGCGCCGTCAGTCTGTCGGCGCTGCGGCGCAAAACCGATTTAAAACTAATAATTGGCGGCGGGTGGCGTCCGGGGGAAAGCGACGGTAAAGAGCGCGATCGGATCGGCAGCATCGTGGAAGAATTAGGCCTAAGCGACATTACCAGTTTTCCCGGCGGCTTGAGCCGAGAGATTCTCCCCGCCTACTACGCCGCCGCCGATGTCTGCGTCGTTCCCAGCCACTACGAACCCTTCGGTTTAGTCGCCATTGAAGCGATGGCCTGCCGCACGCCCGTAGTCGCCTCCGACGTGGGAGGGCTGAAATATAGCGTAGTGCCGCGAGAAACAGGTTTGCTCGCGCCTGTGAAAAATGAAGCACTATTTGCCGGTGCGATCGATCGGCTGTTAGTTGATTCAGTATGGCGCCAGCAACTCGGACAAGCAGGTCGATCGCGCGTCGAAACCCATTTCAGTTGGGACGGCGCAGCCTCGCAACTCGGTCAACTTTACACTCAACTGCTCGAAAAATCGGCAATTCAACTTGACCCCGTGAGCGCTTAGTAGTATTACTTAGTATGGTTGAAGCCAGTTTCCCTTGATCCCCAGCCCCTCTCATCCTTTGTAACTGGGAACCTTCAACTAGAAGTCATATCAGGAGGTACTCTTGTACGCATCAGAAAATCTGGGAAGCCATCTGCTTCGTATGTCCGACCAAGAGCTAATTCGCCTGTGGGTAAACCGCAAATCTACCCCCAGCAAGCGCTTTAGCTGGCAGGCCGCCAACGGTTTTCGGCTGTTTGTCAAAAAACCGCTGGCAGAAGTGACTCTGACAGATGTCGAGACTTTCGCCGCAGCGATGAGGGCTCGCAAACTCGCACCCCGTTTCTACAAGCAAACCTTGCTAGCACTGAAATCGCTGTTCGCCTTCGGCCAGCAAACCGGAGTCTTGCCGGCAGCTATCCCCCTGGACGGGTGGCCAGTGCGACAGGGCCAGAAGCCGTCCAAACGCCTCCGTTTCAGACTTTCGTGGACTTTGTGCATCTGCTTGTGCTTTTTTTTGGGTAGAATGACCCCGAAACTGTGGGGACAAACTATCTCGGCAGAAATCGCGTCGCCCCCCAAACCGCAGCCGAAAGTTGCTGCGATCGACGACTCACCAGACCCCAAAGAGCATAACATCGAGCGCGATCGAGTCAAAGCCTTTCTCGATACGATCGCCGCCGCCGAAGGCACCGCTGCATCCGATGGCTACCGCACCCAGTACACCGGTACCAAATTTGCCAGTTTCAGCGACCATCCCAGGGAAATGAGATGCGGCCGCCGCTACGGCAAAAAGCTCTGTTCCGACGCTGCGGGGCGCTATCAGTTTCTCAGCACAACTTGGGACAGATTCGCCAAAAAATTTGGCGTCAGCGATTTCAGCCCCCAAAATCAAGATTTGATGGCTATAGAGTTAATCCGAGAAAAAGGTGCCTTAGAAGATATCGAAGCGGGTCGATTGGAGTCAGCAGTCAGAAAACTCGCTTACATTTGGCCTTCTTTTCGGCGTTTTGGCGGTTCTGTGGAATCCTCAATGCCCAAACTCGAACAAATGTACCTGCAAAATTTGGGTATTTACCGCCAAGGATTGGTTGTTAGCAATTAGTTAACAGTCTAAAGACGAGCTATAATTTGTAATTTTGGATAAAATTTTTAGATCCAAAATTGAGAATGGGGGAGTTATGGGTGATGTCTATCTAGGGATTTTATTTGAGATTTGTGTTAAATGTAAAAAAGAGCGATCGCCTTTGCGTTGAAAAAGTGCGATCGACCTTTATGACTGCGATCACAGCTTTTATTCAGGGATTTTCCCTAACCTTTCCCTCAATTCAGCATCCGATAACTGCGGCAGTTGTTCCACAAACAAAGTCAATTCTGCCACAGGCAAAGCCAATAAATTAGTCACCGCCTGGGGCAGAATATCCTCCAAGTTAGTAACAAACATTTTCAAGACACTTTCAGCTAACAACTTGACCGCTTGTTCCCGCCCCGATTCATCCACTGTCAGCATCGATATTGCCAGCAACAAAACAGTAAATTCCGCAGCCGACAACTTTGATATTGGAGATAGAAAAGCCGTCATTTTCGGGCTTAATTCTCCAAATCGAGCTCGCAGAAAATTTTCTAATATTAACCGCTGTTGTTCTTGTCTGCCTCGTTCTAGCCCTCGTTCTAGCCCTTGTTCCAGCCCTTGTTCTAGCCCTCGTTCTAGCCCTTGTTCTAGCCCTTGTTCTAGCCCTCGTTCTAGCCCTCGTTCTAGCCCTCGTTCTAGTCCTTCTTCTAGCCCTCGTTCTAATCCTTCTTCCCTAGCTTGTTTCTCTGCCGCTTGTATTTGTTCTCGAAAAAGTGGTGCGATCGCCATAATTAACTCCCGCTCTTCTGGCTCTAATTCCTGTGGGATATCAGTTACTAAATTTGACTGCAACCGATACAGCAATTCTAGCGCGATAATCCGCAACGGATCGTCTGTGGCTAAAGCGCTCAATTGGGCGATCGCCCTTTGCTGCACTCCCCCTTTGCCCAAAATCCTCAACCACAGGGTTTCTGGAGTTTCTGGCAACTGGTGAATCGCCACAATTGCCGATCGCAAAGATTCCCCCAAAAAATAGATTCCCTGCATCCAATTCTCTGTGTCTGGTGTCGCATTAAAGCTATCTACCAATGCTTTCGATGCTGTAGGCATCAAAATCCACAATCTGGGTAACTGAGAATCATCGAGGCGAGTATTTTCTCTTCTAGATTGTCGCTCCAAGTCACCTCGCACGTCCAATAACTTGCCCAGACAGCTACAGATTTCACTGACATTCGCTGGATTGCGAAACGGTTCAAAAATTGCAGTCGTACCAGCCATTTTCCCCAACAATCCTAGATTTTCGGAGTATTCGGGACTTGCGGTGCCTGGAGTGAAATAAACATCGATTTCTCGAACTTCGGAAGTCACGTCGCGGCCGACATTCACCGTGCCGATGGGTGACAGCAATTCTTCCAAAAATTCTTTAGCAAAGCGATCGTGAATAAATCGCGTCATAGCAATTACGATTAACTTTATCCGTTAATAATAGCAGATGTGCGACATTTATTTAGGTTAATTTCAACTTCAAATACTAAAGATATTTTTGAGCCGTTTCCTCACCCAATCTACAGGATTTAGATCATCTTCTGCTGCATCTACCAATTCCATTTCACGCAATTGCTGCTGTCTCTCACTTAACTCTTCTTTGTGTTTGACTATTTCTTGAATAATCTGTTCCGATAAATCCGGTCGTTCAGTTAAAACTTTCTGGAATCCTTCTTTATTGATCGCAAACAAAATTGTTTCTTCCAAAGCTCTCACCGAAGCAGTTCTGGGGATTCCCAACATCAAAGAAAGTTCCCCCAAAAACTGACCCGTACCGAGGTTGTTCAGGTGTTTGTCAATAGCTTCGACAAAAACTTCGACAGAACCTGAAAGGATCAGGTAAAAAGCATCTCCAGGGTCGTTTTCGCGAAATAAAAATTCTTGCGGCCGCAGCCGTTGGCGGTATCCAACCTCAATCAATTGGCGCAATTCCAGATCCGTCAGATGCTCAAAGTATTCCACCTCTCGCAGCAAACAGCTAAGGGACGATCGCTTTTTTATTTCCTCTGCACAAAGCGGTATTTTGAAGTCGTTTTCAGAGGAGCTTTTCGTCGTGTCAATGGCCGTTTTATTTGGGTTGAACAGCGACAACAAAACTTCGGGATTTTTCAAATAAATTTCTCTGTCATTAAACGGAAATTCTATTCCCTGCTGGCGAAAATGGTACTCGATCGCAAAATTCAAAGAACTTTTAATCACCTCTCTTTCAGTTGGTCTATTCGTCCACACTAAAAGTTCAAATTTAAAACTATCATCGCCAAACTCGACAAACAAAACTTTCGGATTTGGTTCGTACAAAACTCCTGCTTCCGCGTAAGCAATATTTAACAAAGTTTCTGTCACTAACAGCGGGTTGCTATTCTCGGCTACTTCTATCGAAAGCCGCAAACACAGCAGCGAATTTTCGTAACTCCAGTTAACAATTTTGTTGCTAATCATGGTGCTGTTGGGAACTATGACGCTGGAGTCGTCGTTAGTTGTAATAATCGTCGATCGAATCGAGATTTTTTTGACTATTCCCATCAATCCTTCTAATTCCACGAAGTCTCCCACTTTCACAGGCCTGTCTAAAAGCAGCGTTAAACCGCTGACAAAATTAGTTGTTAAATCCTGGATTCCGAAGCCAATTCCTACTCCCAATCCGCCAGCAACAACTGCCAAAGAAGCGAGATTAAAGCCGATTTCTTGGATAGCAATTATCACTCCGAAAGCTACGATTAAATAGCGCAGAATAACTGCAATAGCTTCCCGGTTTCCTTCATCAATTCCGAGTCGGACGAGCAAGCGTTCTTTGAGAAAGTTAGTCAAACCTCGCGATACGAGAAGCACAGCCATGAACGATACAATCAGTTCCAGAAGCGACCGCAAAGATACAGGATTTTCTCCTATTTTAAATAAAGTAGATGTAAATATTTGGGATATTTCTGTCAATAATTCTGCGGGTATTGTATTCACAGTTATTTGTTATTTGTTAATTACTCTGGGATCGCGCGGACGACACGGACTTCCCGTACAAACAAAGCCGGCTGGCATATTTTCAAACACGCTGCTGCGAGCTCCGATTAACGCATTTGCACCGATCGCAACACCAGGGCCAATGAAGCAGTCGGCGGCAATCCAAACGCCGTTATTAATGATAACAGATGCTGTGATTAACCCAAAGGCTGGGTCTTGGGGGTCGTGAGTGCCGGTGCAGAGGTAGCTTTTTTGAGAAATGACGCAGTGTTTGCCGATCGCAATTCGCTCCAAACTGTACAATACAACATCATCTCCGATCCAACTATAATCGCCGATTTCAATTTTCCAGGGATAGGTAAAACGAGCCGTAGGGCGGATAATTACCCCAAAACCGATTTTCGCTCCAAATAACCGCAGCAACCCGCTTCTGATGCCGTTACAAGGGTGTGGAGTGAGCGGAAAGGCGATCGCCTGCACGAACCACCAAACCAAAATTACCCAACCTGACCTTCCGCGATCGAACTTTGATTGATCGTACCTCCGCAAATCAACCAAAGATTCGCCTGTTAAAATATTTGGTTGGTTGTTGCTAATTGGGCGATCGTTTATTTCAGGATTTGGGGAATTGGCGATCGGATGCGGCGGTTCCTGGTCGGGAGTTGGCGTATAATGAGTCATCTAATGTTTAATTGAAAATCGAGTTTATTTTTAAGGATTGCTGCATGATATTTCCAGTTGGGGACAATTTTAACTCTGAAAACACGAAGAATCTCGCACAATGCGACAATCCCAATTCCAGTATTCCCAAAGTGCGACTTTTACAAACAGCTTTAATACTGCTAAGCAGCTTTTTTGTAGCAGAGTTAATCGCTGCAATCAACTCTCACAGTTTATCCCTATTGGCAGATGCGGGTCACGTTTTATCAGATGTAGCAGCTTTAGGAATAACTTTGACAGCTACCTGGTACTCGTCACGACAAAGAAGTAAATCGGTGGATTGTGCGATCCTCTTCGAGGGCTTCGCTAACGGGCGATCGGCAATTCCTGCACGAGGAGAAATCATAGCTGCCTTAGTTAATAGTATCAGTTTAGTGGCGATCGCCCTTTGGATTGCAGCGGAGTCGATCGCCCGTTTGCAGTCCCCAACCCCCGAAGTAGAAGGACTCCCGATGTTAATTACCGCCATTGTCGGTTTAAGCGTCAACTCAATCAACGCTTGCTGCTTGCATTCCTGCTGTCACGGCGACTTGAACCTCAAAAGCGCCTTTCTGCACGCAATTGCCGACATATTTTCGTCCGTTGGAGTAATTGTAGCTGCGATCGCCGTAGCGTGGCTGCATTGGAATTGGGCGGATGGCTTAATCAGCTTGCTGGTATCGGTATCAATTATTTTATTAACCCTACCATTGCTAATAGAAAGCATCCAATTGCTGCTGGGGAAAGTATCAGCAATCTCGGCAATTCAACAACCGTGCGATTGCGAAAGAGTCAGTGCCGAAAAATTGCTATTTCCATCCCTCGAAGAACTGATTAAATGATGCCTTTTCATCTGCGTTCATCAGCGTAAGTAGAGCAAGTTAAGGAAAAAGTTGGTAATGTAACAACTGGATAGTGAATCGTGAAATAGCGTATATCCGCCATCATCTGTGGTTCAAAATTAAAGAAACCGGGTTTTTGACCCCCGCGCTGTCGCCCACAACCGCCAGGGGTTGAAACCCACGGGGCTTTTAGCGAAAGTCGGTTGAAACCGACTGAAAATCCCAAATAAAAATGAAAAACTCTTTAGTCCTCCTCGCTGTGGACTTTCGCTCTCTCGACAGGGGTTTCAACCCCTGGCGGACTATCGGGCTAACCGAGGTTTCTGGGGACTCGCGCACAATCTTTAGAAACCGGGTTTTTCCCCATCTCTTCACCTGTCACCAAATATTCTCGCAAAAACCCGGTTTCTGGCCACTCGCACAATCTTGAGAAACCGGGTTTTTTCCCATCTCTTCGCCTGTCACCAAATATTCTCGCAAAAACCCGGTTTCTGGCCACCCAACCAACAATCATGATAAAATAAACATCGGTGTTATTGACAACTCCCCACAATGGACGAAACCCGCGCCCAAGCCTACCTGCAACTAATTCAAACACTCCTGAATTGCCCCAACGGCGAAGAAAATCAAATCTTGAATGCAAACTGGGAATTGGTGGATGCTGAGTTGGTGCAAATGATGCGGGTTGTTGCAGCCCAATTGTCGGAAAACAATCAAGAAAATGCGGCTACTTTTTTATTACAAACGGCAACTCAAATAGCTAGTTTTTTGGGAATGAACGATGACGGAGATAGCAATAACTCGGAAGGTGAAGATTCCCAAGAGTATGAAAACTTCATCCGAGAATTATTGCAAGCAGAACGAGATAGTAATAGCGATATTAAAGTAATTTACGCTATGCTTGCCGGGCGGCAACATCTCCTCAATAGCCGTTTTGCCGAGATTTTACAGCAAGTAGCCCAGAGGTTAATTGCCGAAAATCCCGAAGCAATTGCGTTCATTGTCGCCATGAGTGAAAATTTAAGTATTCATATTAATCAATTTCCGCTGGGAAGTAGAGCGAATAATATTGAAATTGCAATTACGGGTTATGAAATAGTTTTAAATAATCGGGAACCGGGGAGCGAAAAGTTTGCACAAACTCAAAATAATCTGGCAAATGCCTACTGTTTCAGAATCAGGGGAGAGAGAGCTGAGAATATCGAACAGGCGATCTTTGGTT
This sequence comes from Microcoleus occultus BM001215366, assembly GCA_036700145.1. Lineage (GTDB taxonomy): Bacteria > Cyanobacteriota > Cyanobacteriia > Cyanobacteriales > Microcoleaceae > Microcoleus. Next base: position 14,580 of record JAUBOH010000012.1, on the reverse strand, counting down.
ATCAAAATGCACTACAAGTTCGTACTCGCGAAGCCTTTCCCCAAGATTGGGCAACGACGCAAAATAATCTGGCGGCGGCCTACTATTCCAGGATCAAGGGAGATAAAGCAGACAATATTGAAAAGGCGATCGCATCTTTCACGGCCGCACTGGAAATCCGCACCCGCAACCGCGAGGAATTTCCCAAAGGATGGGCCCAGACCCAAAATAATCTAGGAGAAGCTTACCGTCACAGAATCAGCGGAGAGAAAGCAGACAATATCGAACAGGCGATCGCATTTTACAAGGCCGCACTGGAAGTTTACACCAGTGATGACTTTCCCGAACGATTGGCCCAGACCCAAAATAATCTGGGAGAAGCTTACCGCGAAAGAATTAGGGGAGAGAAAGCAGACAATATCGAACGGGCGATCGCTTTTTACAATGCCGCTCTGGAAGTCTTCACCCGTGAGGCTTTTCCCGAATATTGGGCAACGACGCAAAATAATCTGGCAATTGCCTACTGCCAAAGAATCAGGGGAGAGAAAGCAGACAATATCGAAATGGCGATCGCACTTTATCACAAGGCTTTAACTATTAGCACTCGCGAGGCTTTCCCACAAGAACATACAGAGACTTTATCTAATTTAGGTAATCTTTACCAAAGTAACCAGCAATGGCAACTAGCCTATGATACCTACGCCCCAGCCATTGATACAGTAGAATTCCTGCGGGGTGAGATTCATTCAGGAGATGAAAGCAAACAGAAATTAGCTGAAGAATGGAATACACTCTATCGAAATATGGTAGAAGTTTGCCTAAAGCTAAAAAACTACACCAAAGCCCTAGAATACGCCGATCGCAGCAAAGCCCGCAACTTAGTCGAACTCCTCGCCACCCGCGACTTATACCCCAAAGGCGATATTCCCGAAACCGTTATCAACGAACTCTCGCGCCTGCGTCGAGAAATTGATGCCGAACAGCGCCGACTAAACAACCAACAGACAAATCGTAACAGCAACGGCGGCACAATATCGGGAGAACGCAGCCTCCAAATCGACACCCTACAAACTACCAGCCGCGATTCTACCAATCTCACCCAATTGCGACAACAACTCGACGAATTGCTCGTCCGCGACATCCAACCCATCGACCCCGACTTCCTGCTAACTCAAGAAGTTAAAGGCATCTCCTACAGCGATATTCAAGCCCTCACAGCAGAAAACACCGCTATCATTGAGTGGTACATCCTGGAGAACAAATGCCTCACCTTCATCATCACCCCCCAATCACCAACTCCTATAGTCTGGCGCTCTTCAAAAGCCGACTTTCAAGCCTTGGTAAATTGGGGCAATGAATATCTCAGAGATTACCTAGAAGAAGACAAAACCCAATGGCGGGAAAACCTAGCCCCTCGCCTCCAAAGCTTATCTGAAATATTGCATATCAATGAAATTCTGGGGAAAGTACCGAAACATTGCGATCAATTAATTTTAATTCCCCACCGTTTCCTGCACCTGTTCCCCCTTCACGCCTTGCCGGTTAGCCATGAAATCTGGCAGCGCTTTAACCCAGAAACCCAGTCTCCTGAACCCCCCAATCCCTGCGTGCTAGATTGCTTCAAACAAGGTGTCCGCTATGGGCCCAGTTGCCAACTGCTGCAACAGGCACAAAGCCGAAAACGCCCCAATTTCACTCACCTATTTGCCGTCCAAAACCCCACCAATGACCTGCAATTTACAGACTTAGAAGTGCCAGCGATTAGTCAGCATTTCCACCCCAAAGATATCCTGATTAAAAGTGATGCCAAAAAATCAGTCATAGACGATCGCCGCCTCCGCATCGCCCACTGCGCCCATTTTAGCTGTCACGGCTACTTTAACTTTAATCAACCTTTGCTATCAGCCTTACTGCTAGCCGACAGCGAATTACCCCCGCCTTCCCCAGATGAAAACCCCACTCGCTATCTACCCTTACGAAATGGCAAAATCCTCGACCTCACCAAATGCCTCACCTTAGCAGACATCTTTGCCCTCGACTTCCGAGAATGCCGCCTAGTTGTGCTCTCCGCCTGCGAAACCGGCATCAGCGACTTTAGCAGCATCAGCGATGAATATATCAGCTTACCTAGCGGTTTCTTAGTGGCCGGCAGTTCCAATGTAGTCCCGACGCTGTGGGCAGTCAACGATTTGTCAACCTCATTTTTGATGATAAAATTTTATCAGCTTCTCAAAGCCGGGTTAAGTGTTACCCTTGCCCTTAATACTGCTCAACTTTGGCTGCGAGATGCTACCACAGAAAAGTTACAAGAGTGGACAAGCCAACTTCCCCTACGTCTCACCCAAAAAGAAGTGCTATACGATATGCTTGATGAGATAGACTCCAAAGAAATACGACCTTTTCAATCGCCATACCATTGGGCTGCATTTTGTTCAGTTGGTCAATAGGAATCTGAGAATAATGCTCGAAGATAGTCAGAAAAATATCAACGCTTTTATACACTTAATCAAAAATCAGCCCGACCTGTTTTTGAATGAGAATCGGAATGAAGACCTTAAAGAAGCAAGTGCTAATTTCCGAGAAACAGAGGATAAACTTTCTGATGACATCATTGCATGGTGCGCCAAGTATACTGACATTCACCAGGCATTGCGCCAGACTCGCAAAGAGTTGTATTCAACAAAAATCCAATCAACGAAAGATGATCGCCTTCCAGGAACAACCGAACCGATAGCTCCACCACCGCCACCACCTCCCAAAGTTTCCAGAGAAACGCTATTAAATGCCATCCAAGAAAGTTTCCCCAACCAGTCAAAATAGCACTCAGGCTCTAGGTGATGAACAATAGTGAATTGACAGGCAAACTTGCCAACCCTAAACTAACGCTGTTTGCCTTTCATTTGTGCAAAAACCTGGCTAAAGGGGATAAACAACCTGTAGACAAAGCAGACCATTTATGGCAGAAATGCGCTGCTTTGGGACACCTGCTGCAAACAAATCCGCAATTCGATTCTTTCCCCGAAAAGCTGAGCAATAAAAACAGCGAAAATAGCCAACAGAGCGATTATTTTGAACTTTACGAGTCAGATGGCGATAGATTTGTATCATTTACAACTGTTAGCCAACCTGACAAACTTCCCTTGGAAGGCGGAATTTATCCGCTGCAACTCCACGATACTTACGCCCTTGACTTCACGCTATTTTCCCCAAATTTAACACGAGAAATCAACCAACTGAGCAACCTAAATTTTCAAGGTTGTCTGCTACCTTGCGAAATCGAAGCATCACTGGGACAAACTCTAGTATTATTTGCTAAACCTGTTGATTTTGCTGGCAATTATCAAGATTTAGCAGTAGCTTGTGTAGAGGCTTTGTTTCAAGATTCAGAGCTAAAACAGCCAAAACCCTATTTAATTGGTGAGGGAAAACTGCTCGGTAGTCCGATTTTTGAATTTGACAACGTTCAAGAAGATCCGAGATTAAAGTGTCATATCCTAGTCTGGTTAGATACTGATGAACAAACTTCAGAAATAGAAGAATTAGGTAATTATTACAGTCCGCTGATTAATTTGTTATGTTGCCGCAGTAAAATTATTTATGTCTATTATCAAGCGCATCGGTGCAACGAGGAAGCGAGAAAACTGTACAGTCAATTAGAGGAAAAAGTAGCAGAATTTAGCCGTTTGAAATCAGATAGAAAACAACGTCTGGAACAATTAGAGGGCTGGCTGACGGAACTCCCTCAAATCGGGTTAACTTATGCGCGGTATTTGCGAGATATAGAACTTCACCAGATTGCAATTGAAACGAATGCTAAAAACTATAGTCATTGGCTAAAAAAACTTGGCGATCGCAGCGTCAAAGACATCGATAACTTAGATTTTCTTAAAGAATTTATTAAGGATAGTTGCAAGATTTTTCAGCAACAGATTAAACTCAATATGAGTTATCTTACCGCCGGAAAGGAATTGTTTCAACAGATGATTGAAACAATCCGAGGCATTGTGGAAGTTGATGCTCAAAAACTACAGGTAGAGTACGAGCAAAATGAAACAGATAGCGATCGCAATTTACAAATTACCATAGCCGTTGTCGGTGTGGGTATAGGCGTTGCGGGGGTTGTTTCCAGCAGCTACACCTTGGCTGTAGACAAACCTTGGGCATCACCCTCTTTTCAGCATTCTCTGCCGCTTCATCCTTTCTTTAGTGCGATTATAGTTAGTTGCTTAGGCGGTGGAGTCTTGGGAGGCGTTGTTTTGCTGACTGCCCGTAAAGTGCTAAAATCATCATCCGATCGCCCAACATTACCCGATTCCCAAAGTCCACCAGTTAATCATAATTTGCCGGAAGCCGAGGAAGTGCGATCGCATCCTCCCGAACAATAATAAAATTCATAGTCAGGACACGGCAGTGCCGTTTCCCTACAATTAATCGTGCAATTTCATCATCCAATCCGGTTGATTTTACCCGTTACCCACAGTCAGGATACGGCAGTGCCGTTTCCCTACAATTAATCGGGCGATGGTTGTATCCGAGGGGGGCGGGGAATTATTTTGGGGTAGGGAAACGGCACTGCCGTGTCCTCCGTTGCTCTTACGGTGATTTAACTTCAGTTTCCTGAGTTCTAACTACCGGCGGCGACAAACTAGGTTCAGATTCTGCGACATTCAACTGGCCGCCGCAGGAGCGCAACTCGTAAAGTTTAGCATTAATTTGATACTCGTACTGACTCAATAACCTTGCATAAATATAGCCAGCTTTTCCATCCAAAAAGCCGAGCTGAATGAAGTAAAATAAAATAAATCTGAGCATGGGTTTAAAAGGCAGCCGCACCCAAACTTTTTTGAAAAATCGCTTCCGCTGCACTGCATCTCCAAATAAATGAGCGCCAATAGTGCCACTATCATCGCGACCTTCAATAATATTGTAATAAACGCGAGCTTCCCAATTAGAATAACGGTTGTGCCGTTCTATCCAATGAAATAAATCGCGGTAATCTTCGTGAATCATATCATTTTTTAGGTAGCCAACTGCACCAGCTAAAATGACGTGTTCGTGTACTTCGTTGTCGCCGGTATTTGGCACTGATTCAGTGCCGAGATTTTCGTAGCGGCCTTTTTGATGCTTGAACAAACGCAAATTCCAGTCGGGATATCTGCCTCCGTAACGCAGCCACTGACCTAAAAAGAAGACTTTGCGATTCAGGTAGTAGCCCTCAAAATTCGGGTCTTGGATGACTTTCGCAATCTCGTCCCAAAGTTCTGGGGTAATTCGCTCGTCGCAATCGACAATTAACACCCATTCGTTGCGAAATGGTAGGTTATCCAATGACCAATTTTTCTTTTTCGGCCAGCGGTTATCGAAGTAGAATTGCACTACTTTTGCGCCACTATTCAGGGCGATTTCGACAGTGCGATCGCTACTTTGGGAATCAACCAGAAAAACTTCATCCGCCCTGGCAATGCTCGCCAGACACGCAGGTAGATTAAGTTCTTCGTCTTTTGCCGGAATGAGAACGGAAACCGGAATCTTGGATGAACTAGAGGTCATAATCGAGTGCTTGAACCTGAATGCGGTGGAGTTGTTGTGGATGATGTGCGATCGGCCAAGCGCTTGGCCGACGACTTGAGCAGCGAGGGATATTGCCTATAGCCTAATGCCTGCTGGTCGATTTCGGTGCAAAAACCATGCCGCGGACGGCTGCACTCAAATAACCAATTTGACCCCAGGCAAAAACCAAGTTTTCAAAGCGCAGCCCCGGATCTCTAATGTATTTAAAAGACTTCCAGACACCCCTCAATATTCTTTCACCCCCCCGCCCAAGCTGAGCAATACCGGCTCGATCGGACAATTGTTCCCGATAACACTCGCTGATGCCTTGCCACCACCCGCGCTCAACAAACCAAGCTTTGTTGAGCCGTTCAGCAGCGACATTGTGCAGCACCAGGGCTTCCGGCAGATAAACTACTTGCCAACCTAGCTTTAGAGCTAATTCTGTGGCCCGCAACTCTTCATTTGACAACAATTTTGTGCCGACTCTACCGAGTTTGACATCGAAGCCGCCAATTTGTTCGAGAAAAGTGCGCCGGATTGAGTAGTTTACGCCCCGGGGAGTCAAACCGGCAGCGGTCACGTACAGGCAAGTATCGCCTAAATCGTATGCTCCCAAGTTCTGGGCCAATCCAGGCGACAGCCATTCGGGCGGGGAGAGTCCCTCGGGCCAGAGCAAGTTAACTTTGCCACCAGCTACTGCCAGTTTTTGATTGCTTTGATAAGCGCTGTGCAGCACCCTGAGCCAATTGGAGTCAGCAACCGCATCATCGTCGAGATAAGCTAATATTTCGCTCTCTGCAACTCTCGCACCGGTGTTCCGGGCTACTGACAGACCGATTTCGGGTTCCCAGATGTACTTGAGGCGCCGATCGCCCAGTCTTGCTTCTACTACCTCGCGGGTGCGCGAAGTGGAACTTTCGGGGCTGGCATAATCGCTAGAACCGTTATCCACTACTACTACTTCAAAGTTGTCGGGAAAATCCTGTACCAGCAAGCTGTCGATCGCCCCTCCTAAATAGGCGGCGCGATTGTGGGTGCAAATAATCGCTGATATCTGAGGATGATGTGGCATAAATAACAGCTTTGGAAATGCTGGGGTTCTCGATCGACTTACTCTGATCTTGTCTCAACAATGCTATTATCGCTTAAAAAGCATTTAGCAGTTGGCAGTTTAAATCATAATTGGGAAAAAGGTAATTGGGAAAAAGGTTATTGGTAATTGGGAAAAAGGTAATTGTGTTTCATGCTTTGTATTTGACTGCTGATATCCGACTGCTGACTAATCAGGAGCATCTCTTTCGGAGAGTAAAAAGCGTTTTTTCTCGGTGCGAGCGGGATCCCTGTAAGCATAGCGATCGTCCCGCTCGCACTCCCGTGTAAATGCTCTCACCCTTGATGCTCCCGACTAATCACTCATGACTAATGACTAACTCAGAACCGACTGCATCGAGAAAATTAATCTTAGTAACAGGGCCGGCCCGAAGCGGCAAAAGTGAATGGGCCGAAACTCTGGCTGCTGGTTCGGGAAAACAAGTAATCTATGCGGCTACCGGCTTGGTTGATGAAACGGATTTGGAGTGGCTATGCCGCCTCGAACAGCACCGAAATCGCCGCCCGGTTAATTGGACAACTCTAGAAGTGCCGATCGAATTACCGGCTGCTGTGCGAGCCGGTCAGCCCTCGGATTGCTTGTTGATCGATTCCCTGGGAACTTGGACGGCAAATCTTTTGGAACAAGAAGCGGCAGTTTGGGCTACTACGCAGCAAGATTTGCTCGCTAGTTTGAAGTCGGCTGCTGCAGATGTAATTTTGGTAGGAGAGGAAACCGGATGGGGCGTTGTGCCTGCTTATCCGGCGGGGCGGCTGTTTCGCGATCGCCTCGGCACTCTCGTCCGCCACATTTCCGCGATCGCCGATACTGTTTATCTCGCTACCGGAGGTTACGCCTTGAATCTGTGCGCTTTGGGTACACCGCTGCCGCGGGCGCAAAATTAACAGCCGGAGTCGCGTTCGACAAGAAAGAAAAAATCCCGGTTTCCCGGCACACAATTTTAGCTGATTTTCAGGTATAATCTTCACTAAGATTCAAAACTCAACTGCACATAAATTCCCCAAAAAAAAGCCTCCTTCGGGCAACCAGCAAAACAATTAGATACGGGAAATAGCCTTATTTTGAAAAAATGTAAAATATAAAATGTCTCTTGAGATAGAGTGCCAATTTCAAGTTTGAAGTCTATATTAACCAATAAGTTGCAGGGCTGAATAAAAGTTATGGCATCAGAAAGTGAAGTGAGGAAATATATTGCTTACTGGTTTCAGTTAGGCAAAAAAGTATTAATTCGGAACGGTTCCGAAGCGCTGCTGCCAAAATCGGTAATTGCGGGCGATCGCTACAGCAGCGAATTTGAAGACTGCTGGCAAAAAATCATCTCCCCCGACAGCGGAGACTGCTATTTGCAAGGCACTTACGAAACAATTGCCCAACTGCTGACACCAGGATGGGAAATCAGCCCCTGCGCGCGCTGCGCCATGCCCGTAGTCTTCCACCAAAACGCCATGCCGCCGGAGTCATGCCCCTGTAACGATTTACCGAACTGGCCCAATACCGAAATGCCCCAACCTCGATCGCCCGTCAGCACCAAATTGCAACTCTCAGGGATTCGCGATCGACTCCTGAGAACCGGCGAATAAACAGGGGAGAGTGGGGGAGTGTCCAAGTGCGAGAATATGACTTCATCCTCTATCCTACGGACTACTGACTAATGACTGCTGACTAATGACTAATGACTTCTTCCTTAAAGCAGTGGTGATTCGGCAACAAATTGTTACAATGTCTTTACAATGCTTCACAGGTCTGAGTTTTATGGATGTCAAGACGGTATCGCCAGCCACCCCGCTAAGTTACTCAAATTCAGGGACTCACCCTGCACTCGGCAATCTCCAAGAGGTAAAAACAGTTCCCCTACAATCCGTACAAGTAGAACTAGAGACAGAAGCCGTAACTCCTGAACCGCTCAAATCAGCCAGAGACATAGCTTACGAGTTGGCCGGAGATGCTGTTCGGTACGATCCAGTGGCGATCGCAGCCCAGTACCGAAATCGCCCGCTACAAGTCTGGGGAAGGATGCTGAGCGTCTTTTGGACATTTTTTAGCTTTACCTTCAGTTTGTGGTTCGACGGCAAAACAGGCCGCACCCTCAAAAACGAAAAGCGTCGCGCCGCGCGACTGCGAGAAATTCTCGCCCAACTCGGCCCCGCTTTCATCAAAATCGGACAAGCACTCTCAACACGGCCCGACTTAGTACCACCAGTATATTTAGAAGAACTAACAACGCTGCAAGACCAATTGCCAGCATTCCCTAACGAAGTAGCATATCAATTTATACAAGAAGAATTGGGCGCGCACCCCAACGAAATCTACGCTGAAATAACGCCAAATCCGATCGCAGCAGCATCCCTCGGACAAGTCTACAAAGGCAAACTCAAAACCGGAGAAACAGTCGCCATCAAAGTCCAGCGACCGGGCTTAGCCGAAAACATCGGCTTAGACATCTACATCCTGCGGCGCGTTGCACTTTGGGCACAAAACACCTTCAAAATAATTCGCAGTGACCTCGCAGCAATTATGGATGAATTGGGCGAGCGCATTTACGAAGAAATGGACTACACCCACGAAGGACAAAATGCCGAACGGTTTGCCGAACTATACGGCCACATCAAAGACATTTACGTTCCCAGCATCTACTGGGAATATACGCGTCGGCGCGTCTTGACAATGGAATGGATCACCGGCATCAAACTCACGAATTTAGAAGCAGTTAAAGCTCAAGGAATAGACGCTCCTTACCTAATTGAAGTGGGGGTGCAATGCTCTCTCAGACAGCTTTTAGAACACGGTTTCTTTCACGCTGACCCGCATCCCGGCAATCTTTTGGCAACTCCTGACGGTCAATTAGCTTATCTCGATTTCGGGATGATGAGCGAAGTTAAACCTTATCAGCGATACGGCTTGTTAGAAGCAGTAGTGCATTTGGTAAACCGCGACTTTGAAGGCTTGGCAAAAGATTATGTCAAGTTAGATTTTTTGACGCCCGACACCGATTTAACTCCAATTATTCCGGCGTTAGCTAGCGTATTTAACAATGCTTTGGGTGCTAGCGTAGCCGAACTCAATTTCAAAAGCATTACCGACGAACTCTCGGCGGTGATGTACGAATATCCGTTCCGAGTTCCAGCCTACTACGCGCTAATTATTCGATCGCTCGTCACCCTAGAAGGCATCGCCATCAACGTTGACCCCGAATTTAAAGTGCTCAGCAAAGCCTATCCCTACGTAGCAAAACGGCTGTTGAGCGACCCTGCACCGGAGTTGAGAACATCTCTGCAAGAGTTGTTGTTCAAACAGGGAGAATTCCGCTGGAACCGTTTAGAAAACTTGCTCAGCAATGCCCGTGATAGCGAAGACTACGACATTAGCAAAATCTTGAACCAAGCATTGGAATATTTATTTTCTGAAAGAGGAGATTTTATTCGCGATCGCATAGTGACTGAGTTAGTCAAAAGTCTCGATACACTTTCCAGCAACGCCTTTGCTAACGCTAAAGCTGTAGTTGGCGAATGGTTTGGAGTCAAAGCCAATCAACCAGTAGTTTCACAAACCGAAAAAAATAACCTCGAACACATCAAACGAATTTGGGATATTTTGCAATCAACTCCCGGTTTTGACGGGATGAAAGTATTGCAGCTACTTCCGCAGTTGTTGGTGAAACCTGAAGTGCAGAACATGGGACAGAAAGTAGTCGGCGGTTTAGCTCAAAGAGCAGTTGCTAGGGTTATTCGCGAGTTTTTGCTTTCCTCCGAGCCCGCTGTGATTACCGAAAATGGCAGCTATCCTAAAACTTCGCCTCGGTTGTCTTTGCCGGCGGCGAAATAAGTGCGATCGAGTCAGGTTAATTACCCATAATAAAGGTTTGTAGTAAGGACGAAGAGTCCGAATTTACTAAAAGTCACAAGAAAGGACTGAAGTCCTCACTACAAACCAAAGAACGCTTCTGGAATTTCCAGAAGCGTTCTTTGCAATCTGATCGCTGACGCACCGAACCCAACCAACGGTGCGTCAGAATTATATTTTTTGTGGCGATTCAGCATCTCACAACTGACGCACCCTACCAGTTGCTAAATCCTGATGCGTAAATCTTTACAAAAATTCACATCTAATTTAACAGCCACATCCAGCGCACAGCAATACTTTCAACCATCCGCTCCAAAAAACTTTCCGAATTTCGCATAAAACTACTCAACTAATCCTGATAAGTAAGTGTAGAAACAAAGTTGCGGCCGCACTTACCATGACTGATGAGTACAACCCCTCTGAGGGGGAAGACCACCCATCCGACGATGAAACTGATGCTGAGGGCGAGGGAGAATCGGATAATTCCGATCGACAACTTCTATATCAGGAACTCGATCGGCTTGTCGCCCAAGCTTCCCAACAGCCTCCTGATGGTTTTGCGAGAAAGCGTTACTTGAGCCAAATCGTGACTAAGATGAAAAACTCCGGCCTCATCTGGAAAAATCACAGAAACGAACCTTTCTACGAAGATGCTTTACAAGAGCAGTGGGTATTTTTCTGTAGCAATTTATGCGAAGCTCGCACGAGCACTCAGTACGATCGCGATCGCAGCAATCCGATTACTTGGTTCAATAATTGTTTGAAGTGGCGACTGCGAACTTCCGCTCAGAAGATAGTTCTAGAAAATCAAAGGAGAGCCAGTATCGAAACAATTTTAGAAGATGGAGAAACGACAGAGCGAGCTGAAGTTAGCGAAGCTGTCGGTGACAGTCATATTATCGAATCAATTGAATATTTTCAACTTGTCAAAAACTGGATCTATACTAACCCTAATGGAGTGTTAAGCCAGCATATTCGAGGGCGAAAAGATGTAACTTGTCAAGTAATATTGAAAAGTTTGTCATCTGGCAAAACTTTTGGAGAAATGGCAACAAATTTTAACTGTTCGTATTCTACATTAAAAGGGTTTTACAACAATAAATGTCGCCCTATCTTGGAAGAATTTCGAGCAACTTGCGAATCTTAATTATACAAGGAGTCTGTCAGGGAAATGAATAATAATAGCATCGAAATCCAATCATTGCCAATGCCAATCACCCAAAAGGCAATTCGTCAAGCTTGGCAATTTGCGGCGGAACAAGGCAACCCGCAAAAAGTAGAACAGATTTATCTGAATACTTTGGCAGTGCTGGCTGTTCGAGATTATTTGAAAATTTTAGATATTGAAACTGATTTGACTGAGTGCGATAGCTGGAACCCAGTTATTCGCATCTTTGAAAATGCGGCTGATTTGTATATTAAAGGATTGGGGAAAATTGAATGCCGCCCGATTAGGGGCGTGCATCAAAAGGGAGAAAACCTTCAGGATAATTTGCCAGAAAATCTACCCGATATTTGTCCAGTACCCGTCGAAGCCCGGGAGGAACGCATCGGTTATATTGTTGTAGAAATTGATGAAGATGCCAAGTCAGCAAGGTTACTGGGATTTTCGCCAACAGCAGGTAATGGCGAATTAGTATTGAGCGAATTGCATTCTTTGGATGACTTCTTGCTCCACCTCGAACATTTATCTGAGTCTAAAGTCGCTCTGCGTCTGTGGTTGGATAATTTATTTACATCGGATTGGGACTCGGTTGAATCAATCTTTAATCCGCAGCCGGAGACTTCTCCTAGCGAAATTGAAAATCCAGTCAAATCTAATTTAGGCAATTGGTTTAAGAATGTTGCAGAAACAGGTTGGCAGAAAATTGAGCAAGGTATTGAGCAAGGTAAAGAAAGTTTAGAAAACCTAATCTCTCCTGACGAAAATCACAATTTTGCATTCCGAGGCGGTGGTGGAAATTTGAGGGGAGAGTCTGCCTTGCGGGGGCGTGAAAGCAGCATCAATAGGTTTCCCGAAGCTGATGTCACGCGGGCTAAGTTGATTGACTTGGGAATGCGTTTGGGAAGGACGACTGTTGCTTTGTTGGTGGCGATCGCCGAAGAGGACGATCGCACTTTCAGAGTTCACGTCCAATTATATCCGGCGATCGGAGAGCGTTACCTGCCAACGAATATTAAACTTTCCTTAATCTCCGACACCGGAGAAAATTTACACGAGGTAAAATCAACGGTTCAGAATTTGTGCATTTTGCTGAACGACTTTCACGTAGAGCCAGACGAGAGCTTTAGTATCCGAGTAGCTTTAGACGATTTGAGTGTTACAGAAAATTTTGTGGTATGATAATTCAATTCACTTTACTCGCATCCAATTTATGAGCTGGACTGTCATCTTAGCCTTGGGGTTTGGGAGTCTAACAGGCGGGTTTCCTCTGGTGACAGCGCAGTTGAAAAAACAAGGAAAAACTGTCTATCAATTTCGCGGCAGCTTGCCACCAGCCCCCGAAGTTGAGGAGATGCAAAGAAGATGGACAAGTATTTGCGGTGGAGTCAAATCTAGCAGAAGCAGTTCTAGAATTAAAATCAAGCCCGCAGGCAAAACAAATATTTCTGAAGACAACCCTGATGCTGTATGTCGAGGTTTGAAAACAGAGATGAACAAGTGGCTGGAGTCTGATGATTTCTTCAAAAAAATTGAGGTAAAACTGAGAACCGAAATTAGAGATCGATCGGAATTTGTGGAAATATTCCTAGAGTGCGATAACTCTAAGATTTGGCAGTTGCCTTGGGATGTGTGGAAGTTTCGCGAAATCTACTACAATTCGGAAATAATCGTAAGTTCCTCAGAGTATGGAACAGTTACCCAACAAACAACCGCAGCAGGAATGCCTCTACCTTCCCAGGGACGAATTTTAGGTGTTTCAGGCAACAGCAAGGGAATTAATGTAAAAAAAGATATCAAAGAAATTGAAAAATACTTAGGCGAACGCTGCGAATTAAAATTTATTAAAGAACCGACAATTCAAGAATTACACGATCAGTTGTTTGATGAAAAAGGCTGGCAAGTTTTCTTTTATGCCGGACACAGCGACTGCGACGAAAATGCTGCCAACGGACTGCTGTATATTAATGAAAATGATAGCGTTACTTTAGAGCCTTTAAAAGGAGGCATGAAGCAAGCAATTTTTAAGGGTTTGCAGTTACTAATTTTTAATTCATGTTCCAGCCTGGGAATAGCAACAGATTTAGTCGCTGAGGGCATCGCTTTACCGTCAGTAATTGTGATGCGTGCGCCGCTACCCGATGCCATCGCTCACGAATTTGTGAAGTCTTTGTTTAGACATTTGGCCCTCGGAGAACTTTTGTTTTTGGCGGTGCGAAAAGCTAAGGATGATTTGCTGCGCTGGGAACCTCAATTTCCGGGCGCTAGCGGCATACCGGTGCTGTGCCAGCATCCCACATTTGAGGGATTAAAATTGCTAGAGTTGGGGTGCGATCGCCCTGTGGTTCCTGCGGGAGATGTTGCGGGCGATCGACCAAATCACCAATCGTTAATTCTGCCCGTTGATTGGATGCAGCGGGCGGCAAAAAGTTTAGGTATTACCGCGATCGGTTATATGTTAATGGGCCCGATACTTGGCCGTGTTGTGAATGAAATGGGAAAAACTAGCTACCGTCAGGGTCAACTATTAATTGCTGAAAGATGCTACCAATTAGCAACTTTACTAAATCTAAATTATTCCGAGCCTCATTATAACTTAGCTGTGTTGTATGAGGATTTGAATGAAAAAGAATCCTCGCAAAAATTAATGAAGGATGCAGCGCGGCGGGGTTCTGCTGAGGCGAATGCTCAAGTATCTCGATCGCTGATTCTGAACAATCAACCTCAAGAAGCTTTAAAATTTATCGCTCGCTGTTTAGAACATACTGAATACGACGGAGTAAAAGCCGCTTGTTTTAAAAATCGCGGCTGGGCGCGATTGGAACAAAAGCAGTATGACGCTGCTGAAGCAGATTTAAGAATAGCAATCGGATTCAGAGACGACAGCCCAGAAGCTCAATGTCTTTTAGCACAGGTGCTCGAAATCAAAGGTAAG
>JAUBOH010000011.1:23361-38480 GCA_036700145.1 Microcoleus occultus BM001215366 | reverse complement strand
ATGAAAACTTGTCGCCCAAGTTGCCGAATCGTTTGAGCGATATTTTCCCAAATTCCCTTCACGTCCTTTGATGTGGGAATGAAAGCAACGATCGACCCAATAGTTTGGGATTATGCAAAAGACAATAATTTGATGATTGTCTCGAAAGACGCGGATATGCACGACCTGAGCTTAGTATTTGGGAATCCACCGAAAGTTATTTGGCTTTGCCTTGGAAATTGTTCGACATTGCAAGTTGAAGATTTGCTACGTCGGAATTTTAACGCGATCGAATTATTTTATGAAGACGAGAATTTATCGCTGCTTGCTTTATCATAATGTAATCTAAAATATAATAAAAATAGCTTTTTTCGGTACGACGGCTCATATGTTTGAGCCGAAGCGTGCGGCGAACTTGCTGTAGGAAAGGAGATTCTGATGGGGAGTAAGAAGGAGTTGACATACATCCTCAATCTGCGGTATTATACGGCTATACTCAGTATTGCACCGCAAGTGCGATATAATTATAAGTTAGACTGACCATCGCTAAGAATTGAATGGAAAATATTTTGTATAAAAAAATGCAAAAATACTCAACTTCAATACTGCTATTCTTAATGTTCTCTATAGCATTTTTAGTCCCGCTTGCAAGTGCTGAGAAGAGTCCTAGCCTGAAGCCAAAACAAGAAATTTTGATAAGTCAATCCTCAATGGACACTACTGGGGCAAAAGGTTTTATTGAGATTTCTCAAAAAGATGGCAGTAAACGTCTGGCACCTGTGATTACAGGAGAAATTTTTCAAACAATTGTTTTAACTGCTATGTACGGAGCAGTGCTGTTATTAGTTGTTATTCTCACGCTAGCTTTTTTTGCATCCAAAAATTTGGATCAAGGTAGAAAAACTCAGTATCTATCGGAAGCTTTGCCTAGTGCGATTGAAGGTATTACAATTGTTTATATAGTCGTTGCAGTTCTTTTATTAGGGATGATTGGCATTGCTTCAGCAGAGGGTTGCTTGAGCATTCTGTCTGCAATTTCGGGGTACGTACTTGGGAAAAATCAAGGGAAAAGATTATCGGCAGATATTCCTGCAAATTCTAATAGTAGGTTGGGTGAAAACATACTTGATAATGAGAAAAGACAAGACATTGATAAGACAGCTTCTGAAGAGCCTAAATAAATTGAGTTATATCTAGAGCAGTCTAACAATCGGCTGCACACGGAACGGACACAAATGCTATTAGTTGTGTTGTAAATTGATACTCCGTCCGGTGAGCCGCCAGCCGTTATGCCGAAGCGATAGTTCCATTTGAGTCTGTTGAGATTCTCTGATGGCGATCGCAAATTAGATCAGCAAAACCGATTGACTGCGTTTATGAGTGCCAATAATGGATCTGCGATCGCAAAGATGAGCAGTTGAAGTTTAGGCAAGCATAGTGAATCTGTTTTCTGCACAAGTGCCAAAAGTGGATCTGCGATCGTAAAGATAAATAATCATTAAGCGATCGGGGCATAACACATCATTGGAGCGGACTAAAGAGCTATCGTTTTAGACAAACTTAAAGATGTCTAAAGCCGCTCAATTAAGCCGTTATCTCATAAACGCTTCCTGACCTTGGAGATGATTCGGAAGCTCGATCGAGAATTTGACCTACAGAAAATTGGTACAATCAATAGAGACGCTTCGATCGCGCACCATGCAACAAGCTAGTAGATCCAATCTTTTCGCCAAACCTCAAACGAGGAGATTTTCAAATGCCATTGACTGAACTTATGTCACAGGTCCAGGAGCTTTCAAAAATTGACAAGCTGCGGCTGATGCAGTTTCTGGCAACAGAACTGGTCAAAGAAGAAGATGCAACAAACTTTTTTGTTGCCGATCGAGAGTATCCGGTCTGGTCGCCTTACAATTGCTCTGAGGCTGCCAATGTTTTAATGAATCTTCTGGCAACAAAACAACAAGAACAGAATGATTGACGCTCAGAGATTTCCCTACAAAATCATTGACAGCAGTCTTGGCATGGTCGATCGAATGCCGTATCTGCCATTGAAACTCAGCCTGAACGATCGATCCTTGAACGTTGAGGGCTTATTAGATACAGGCGCAAGCGTTAATGTTTTGCCCTACGAGTTAGGACTACAACTGGGCTTAGTCTGGGAAAATGAGACACTCTCAGTCGTATTGGCTGGGAATTTGGCTCGATTTGAAGCCCGCGCAGTCGTTGTCAACGGTCGAGTTAGCTCATTCCCAACGCTTAACCTGGCATTTGCCTGGACACAAGCAACCAATGTACCTTTGATTTTGGGGCAAGCTAATTTCTTCTTCGAGTTTGAGGTCTGTTTCTTCCGGGCACGTTCAGAATTTGAAATCCGTCCCAAGCAGAGTGAATAGAAATGAAGACACTCCAACTATACCCTTATCTCGTAAACGCTGCCTGACTTTGGAGATGATTCGGAAGCTCGATCGAGAGCTTGACCTACAGAAAATTGGTAGAATCAATAGATACGCTGCGATCGCACAATGGAGAAGAACGATCGAGTGATTCGGCGATTTTATGAGGAGTTGGGGATTGAGGTGCCGTTTTAGGGAATGGGGGAGTATTTTCAAAGATGGAGACTCAACTATACGAGAAATTTATTCAAAAGTTAATTATTTTAGGTAAACAAAAGGAATTTTCATTAACCTCTTCGATCGACAACTATTTAATGATGAATTATCGGCTTAAATTAGAACGAATCGATAAACTAAAAGCTTGGCTAGATGGGTTTAGACCGTTCGATTCCACGCTCGTCGCCGAACTCAAAAAGCTCTATGATGTTCGCTTTACTTATAACTCAAATGCCATTGAGGGTAATACTTTAACCCAAAGTGAAACGGAATTAGTTTTAACGAAGGGCATTACTGTGGGGGGCAAAACCCTTGACGAACATTTAGAAGTTATTGGACATAAGGAGGCGATCGATTATATTGAAAATTTAGCCCAAAGGGCTACGGAGATTAATGAATGGGAAATTAAGCAAATTCACAATCTTATTCTCCGCAAAATTAACCCGGAGGAAGCGGGTAGTTATCGCACTCTGGATGTAATGGCGGCAGGAACTAATTATCGTTATCCTCCCCATTATTTACTGTCTCAATTAATGAGAGATTTTGCGATATGGCTCAATTCAGAATCTGCCTTAAATCTCCATCCAGTCGAATATGCGACTATGGCTCATTATCGTTTTGTTTCTATCCATCCTTTTCGCGATGGGAATGGTCGAAGCGCCAGATTATTAATGAATTTACTCTTAGTCCGTGCAGGCTATCCGATTGTGGTGATTGACAACCAAATCCGCAATGATTATATTAATGCTTTAGCCTACGGGCAACAAAACCAAGATGATTTAAGCCAGCTTTTTGCATTGATTTTTGATGCTACGATTAGTTCGCTTGTGGAAGTTTTAAGATTATTGGTGACTGCAAGTAGCAGCAGGGGAAAGGGACAGGCTTTTTATCAGGAGATTACTGATTTTCTCGATCGTAGCGGTGGTTTAGGGAATGGGGAATAGGTAATGGGTAGGATGTTAAGGTGGTTTCCAAAAAAGAAGATACCCACACAGACGGGTTTCGACTTCGCTCAACCCTCGATTCATCAGTTGGTTGAACGGAGCGTCGTACTGAGCCCTTCGGCTACGCTCAGGATAAACTCCGCCGAAGTGTCGAAACCAACGGCTGCGGTATATTTATTCTAGGGAATCACCTAAACAAAAATGTTCCTACGTACCAACGTTATCTCGTAAACGTTGCCTGACCTTGGAAATGATTCGGAACCTCGATCGAGAATTAAGGATTCCGTAGGAGATTCCGATCGAGCCTGATCCTGCGCAAAAACTTAGAAACCTGAAGGCCAAGAAAAAGCCGCCCTAAAAGGACGGGACTTTAGCCTTCCGCTAATTACCAACAACTATTAAGGTAATTCAACCGAACTGGGTTTAGCAATGTGAGGCAAGCCCCAACCTAATTTTTCCCGCAAAATGTGGAAAAACTCAAAAGGTTGCACCCGAACGAAGCGGGCGCGGTACGGAGCTCGCTCGATTTGCACCCAATCCTCCGGCAGAACATAACATCCGCCGTTGCCGTCTACCACCATTACCAGGCGGTTCGGACTCGCCGGCAAAATCTTCACTGGCTCAGTGTTGCTAAAAACCAAAGCCCGAGAAGCCATTGAATGGGGGCAAAGAGGCACTAACTGCAATACTGGCACTCCGGGAATAATTACAGGGCCGCCGGCTGACAGCGCGTAAGCTGTCGATCCCGTCGGAGTCGAGATAATTACCCCATCTGCGGCAATGTCAACAGAGGCGTGCTGCCCGATCGCCACTTCAAAATGACACATACAAGTCAGCGGTTCCCGGTGCAGCACCATTTCATTGAGACAGAGGGCTTCCCAGAGGCAGTCGTTTTCTCGAAACAGGCGCACGGCCAACATTGACCTTTCTTCTATTTCGTATTCTCCGGCGATCGCCTTTTCCAAAGCTTGCGGGAGCAAGTTCAGGTAAGTTTCTGTCAAAAAGCCCATGTGACCGGTATTGACAGTCAGCAGCGGCACTCCGATGGGAGCAACTTGGCGAAATGCCGACAGCACCGTACCGTCGCCGCCCAAGACCACTGCAAACTCCATGTCGCTGTCAAAACCGGGGGGGACGAGTTGGTCGATCGGAGTGTGGCACATGGGGCGATCGGGGCTAGAATAGCCGAGAATTCCTCCTGAACCAGAAACCGAGCAGACCTCCCAGCCGCGGGCAGTCAGCTTGTCTTGCAACTCTGCGGCAATGCGACAAGCCACAGGTTTAACATCGTTGTATATAATTCCAGCTTTCGGCACTTTAAAAAGTAAAGGGCATTTTTTGTTTACTCCGTTTTTTAGTCTTAAGCTGCTCGTACTCTATTTCCTTGAGCTTCTTCATAATCAGATTAAAGTATTCTTCCAGATAAGACTCCAAAGTAGTAGTTTCTTTGGGGTCTAATCCGAAGACGCTGTAAACTTCATCCATCGGAGCTTTCAAGGGTTTTCCGGCTGCCAAAACTTCTGAAAAAGCCAATCTGTCAGCTACGTTCCAACTCCACTGAAAGAACTTAGCAAATTGACGAGTAGCCTGCAACAAGGCATCTGGGGTGCGCGTAATTTTGGCTGTCTTCCCGGATAGCCGCTCGCACAACCGCACGATTTCTTCAGCATCCCAAGCGCGATTTCCCACCACCGGAAAGGTTTTTTTGACGGTTTCGGGAACGGAAAGGGCGCGGACGGCAAATTTAGCAACGTCCTGAGTGTTCATGTAGGCAAGGGCGGACGGCTTGTTGGGCAACCAAACTCCCTGATTGTCCAAAATCGGCATTGCATACAGGCTCAGCAGTCCTTGCAAAAAGCCGCAAGGTCTCAAGATTGTGTAATCTAGACCGGATTCTGCTAAGAACAGCTCGGTACAGCGCTTGATTTCCAACAAGGGGACTTGGGGATATTTCTCGGCGTCGAGAAAGGAAATGAATACGTAACGCTTGATGCCGGCTGCTACTGCTGCTTGGATCAGCGATACTTTTCCATCCCAATCTGCTCTTTTAATGCTCACAGAATCGGCTGCACTGGCTGTTGCTGCATCAATGATAGCAGTGACGCCTTCTAGTGCCGGAATCAAGCTGTCTGGCTGACAAAGGTTCCCGGGTACAAGTTCAGCGCCCCATTCTTTCAAAAATGCCGCTTTTCTGTAATTTCTGACCAAACAGCGCACTTGGTAGCCCTCGTCTAGGGCGCGGCGGGCAATTTGGCGGCCGAGAGTGCCGGTGGCACCTACAATCAATAAAGTCATCTAGGGATTAATTTATGAATCTTAAACTTTCTATAAGATGGTATCAGGTCTTTCTCAGTTTTTTATAAAAACTTAACAAAAACCTGAAATCCTCTCATCAAACGATCGACCCTGCAGGATACGCAAGGTTCAAGACCCAAGGCGTCCGGCGTCCGGGAGGAGACAGCAGTCAAGCACGGAATGTGCGCGATCGGGAAATCCCGGAGAATTTATCGGCGGGTAAAATTTTTGCCTTCAGCGTTGATACTTCTGTGTTCGGAGCGACGATGTGTTTAAATCACTCAGGACTCTGACACTAAATCTGAAAAAACCGGATTTTTCTACTTTTGCCAATGGTGCTGCACCTTTTTTGGTAGAAAAACCCGGTTTCTGCGTCCGGGATGATAACTTACTCTTCGCCGCCTTGGAGTTTGAGCAGCAGGAAGCCTCCACCGATACCGACGAAAATTAGGGAAAAGGACAAAAAGGCTGCGGTGAGAAATTCAGGGTTCATGTGTTTTAGAGTTCCTTGACGATCGCAAAATAAACATAATTTGACATTACCCGCTCTCTGATAAACGGGGATTCTTAATTCAGCGATTTACCTGAAAATTAACTATCTCTTGCGAGCAATTCCTAAACTATTTGACCGTACCCAAGTACCAAGCAAACAGTCGAGTTTAGACAATCTGTACGGGTTCATCTGAATCAAGCTTACTAGGATACAGGCCTAGAGTTTGGGCGTGTCCCGCCCTACTTTTTTAGGGAAAATTTTAGTTTGGCTGGTTTCCGGGTCAAGTTTCGCTTTGCCTAACTGTTTTTATAGTGGCTGGGGTATCCCACTTGACATTACTACTTCTTGACCGATCGTTCCACTTGCCGATCGCGCAGCCCTCGGAGAGGATCGCGCTTTAACGTATCAACTGTGTTACAGCCTGTGTCATGGTAGGTATTTTACTGTATCAAGCTACTAATATCAACGATCGGCATCAAAGAAGAGTGTCAAGCCTGCTGCGACCTTGACATCAGGCGTGCATTCTCCGGGTTTTGGGCATCTTTCTGATATTTTTGGGAAACCAGCTAGCTAAATGCTAAGATTTCAGTGCGAAAATTCCTGTATTTTGTTGGAGAAAACTGCCTTGAGTCTCGATCGGCAATCAAAACTAGCTGTAACTCTCGGAGATCCGGCGGGAATTGGGCCGGAAGTGATTCTCAAAGCCTTGGCCGATTCCGATCCAGCTTTGAGGGTGACGGTTTTCGGATCTAGGAGAATTTTGCAGCAAACTTACGATCGGTTGCGATCGAGCCATCCTGCAGCAGCAGCGGCCAATCCCGAAACCTTAAACATTATTGATATCGAACCAGACAGCAAGTGGGGCTCCATTGTCCCGGGTGTCGGGAGTGCAGCTAGCGGGGCGGCTAGCTTTGCGTATATGGAAAGCGCGATCGCCCGTACCCTTGCCGGCGAATTCTCGGCGATCGTCACCGGCCCAATTTCCAAGACTTGTTGGCTGGCGGCCGGTTACAATTACCCCGGACAAACAGAACTCCTCGCAGAAAGGGCGAAATCTGAGCGGTTCGGAATGCTGTTTGCCGCCACATCTCCCCACAGCGGCTGGACGCTCGTAACTTTACTCGCTACCACACATATTTCCCTGCGTCAAGTACCCGATGCTTTGACTCCAGAATTGCTGAGCGAAAAACTAGAATTGCTGGTAGAGTGTTTGCGGGACGATTTTGGGATAGAAAGACCGAAAATTGCGATTTCTGGCTTAAATCCTCACAGTGGCGAAAATGGCAAACTGGGAAATGAAGAGCAAGATTGGATGATACCTTGGTTGGAAACGCAGCGCGATCGCTTCCCTCAAGTGCAGTTAGACGGGCCAGTCCCCCCCGACACCTTGTGGGTAAAACCGGGTAAAGTTTGGTACGGTTTAGCCAAAGAAGCCCACGATGGTTACTTGGCAATGTACCACGACCAAGGATTAATTCCAGTAAAATTGATGGCTTTCGACAAAGCAGTCAACACGACAATTGGCTTGCCCTTTGTCCGCACATCTCCCGATCACGGCACAGCTTTTGATATTGTAAGTCAAGGGATTGCGGATGCTTCCAGCATGAAAGCAGCATTGCAGTTGGCTGCCGAGTTGGCTAGTCGCAGAACAACAGTTAAAATAAGCCGATAGCCTTAGTACGCCTGACGCTGCGAAAAATTGTGTCATTCCTATTGATTTTCGCACACGCGCAAAGCGACAAGCAAGCTGGTCATTTCCTTCGATCGGTAAAAATCAGATTCGGGTAGCACAGTATGGCAGCATCAAATGATAATTCCGGCAGAATAGATCAGTCAGAAAAAAAGCTTTCTGATGGAACTCTCTTCAGTCCTAAAGCAGGAGAGCAACTTCAGGAATTGCTAACCATATTGACTGAATTGCAGTTATTGAAAAAATCCAAAAAAGAACCAAGCGAACTGAAGTTACCCTCCTTAGAAAAGCCGATCGAGCGAGTTGAGGACGAGGAAATTCAGCGCAACAAATTGTCTTGGACGATCGAATCACCAGCTATTGTACCCGAAGTATTAACTAACAATGAAGAGATACCATCTCGAAGACGACAAAAAAAGAATGAGGAACCCGGTTTATCTAGAAGCGCGAATGTAGCCAAAAATTATCAACCGTCGTCAGAAGAATTAGAACAAGCAGTAGAGGAGTTTAAGCGGTTGCAGCAACTGCTGTTTGAAAGGAATGTGCCGGAATTTTACAGTAATGTTTTGAGCGTGGAACAAAGGTTAGAAAATTTTGAGCAGCTAATGGCTGAACCGAAAGAGTTGATGAATTTATTGAAGCCGTTAATTCCTGAGTTAGTGAGAGAAGAATTAGACGGATTGAAGTGGGAATTAAGAAAGGCGATCGAACTCGCTAGCAATGATAAAATTAATCGCCTTGAATTGCAGGGAAAATTAGCGGATTTGGAAAATCAAATTGCTAGCTTCAACCAGCAGCAACTCCCGAATCCAGAACAGTTAATCCAACGGCTGATGCCTGTGGTGGGCGAACTGCTAAACCGCAAGGTAGAGGAGTCTAAGTTAGAGGTGGCTTCGGCGATCGCACCGACAGTCAATCAAGTAATTCACAATCAAAACGGGCTGGAAGAACAAGTAGTAAGAATTGAAGATAAACTTGCGAATATTCAGCAGCGTTCCCAGCAGGAACCGGAAGATTTAATCAAGCAGCTAGTGCCGATAGTTAGCGAGTTGCTGAACCGCAAAATTAGTGAATTAAAGTTAGAGGTTATAGAAGCTGTTACGCCTTCAGTACAGGTAAGGATAGCTTGGGTAGAAATAGAAGAAAAAGTATTGAGCATCATCGAGCGCCGACTGGCTATGCAACAGTCGCCAATTCAGAAGCCAGAAGAGATAATGGCGATGCTAATGCCAGCAATTACTGATTTGCTGAACCGGAAAATCGATGAATCCAAATTAGAGGTAGCAGCGGCGATCGCACCTTTGATAGAATCAGCAATTCTGCAAAGAGAAGTTCAAGGAAAATTGAGCGACGTAGAAAGTAGACTAAATAATCTTCAACGACAGCAAAAGTCTCAGCCGGAAGAAATAATGGCAAGGTTGATGCCGTTAATGATTGAGTCGCTGAACCGGAAAATCGACGAGACAAAGTTCGAGGTGAGAGAGGCGATCGCGCCGGCTATCAATACGGCTATTCAAAACAGCGGTATTGCAGCACAAATATTGCAAAATGAAAGTAAGATTGTCGAAGTTCAGGAGCAAGTGTTAGCCGAGATAGAAGGGTTGATGGCAAGAATCATGCCCGCGATCGTCGAGATGGTGTCGCGAAACATCAGGGAAGCAAAGCTAGAGATCGAATCGGCGATCGCCCCCGCTGTCGATGCGATCGTTCAGAATAAAAGGATTGATGAAAGACTCGGGAGTATCGAACAAAAGATTGTGGCGATCGAACACCGGATTTATGAATCGACAGACTTGTTTACAGATTTACTGAAACCTTTGATTGACGAGCTGATGGTTAGCCATCACGCGCAACTAGAAAAGTCGGTCATCGAATCTATTTTACCATTGTTAGATGAAGTTGTAGGTTATAATTACAAACTCAACGGTAAAGTTGAGCAACTCGAACGCAAAATAACTGATGCAGAATGGGGAGGCGATCGGCAACAATTAGAGGCGCAAATTAAAAGCATCTTTCCCGAAATGATGATCCAAACAATTAATGAGTCGAGAAAATCATTTACTGAAACCATAGCTCCGATAATTGATGAAGTAATTAATACCAAAACCCGAGAAAACAGGCACTCGATGGGAGTAGCCATATCCCCCGCTATTCCTGTGGCAATCACCCATAGAATAACTGAGTCGCCCGATGAATTTGCAATGGCGATCGCACCGGAAATGGCCTCTGCCATCAAACAGCAAATTCATCTGAAGCGAGAAGCAATGTCCGATGCACTTTATCCGATCATCGGCAGCACGATTTTAAAATACATGGGAGAGATGATGCGAGAGATTAATGAAAAACTCGAATCATCTTTGAGTCCGGAAGGAATTAGTCGCAAATTCAAAGCTAAATTCCAAGGAATGTCCGAAGCAGAATTGCTGATGCAAGAAACAACAGCGCTGACTGTTAAAGCTGTCTTTTTAATTCAAGCAGAATCGGGCTTAGTAATTTCAGCAGTGCAGCACTCTGAACGCGAACAGCTAGAATCAGACATGGTAGCGGGGATGCTGACTGCTATTCGCGCTTTTGTCAACGATTGCATATCTCAGTCGGGAACTATTGCAGAGATTGATGCTATAGAATACGGCACATCTACGATTGTATTGGAAGTAGCGGGTTCGTGTTATCTAGCAGTAGTGATGCAAGGAGAAACCAGGCAGTGGTTCAAGTACAAAATGAGAGCGATATTCAAAAATATTGTTCAAAAATACGGAGTTCAAATCCAGTCATTTAACGGCGATCCGACCACTGTGCCTGCAGAAGTAAACTTGAATTTGCAAAAATTAATTGATACAGATATAAAAGTTAAATCTCCTAAACTGCCAATTTTACCAATTATCGGTTTGGCAGCATTAGGTTTAATTGGCATACCTTGGGGAATTCATCAATATCGCAGCTCAGTTGCAGCGAGCTTAGAAGCAGATACAAATTTAGCTTTACAATCTGCTCCAGAGTTATCGGTTTATCGCCTCGCGGCAGATGTCAAAGATAAAGTATTGCAGATTTCGGGACGAGTGCCGAATCAAAAGCTGCGATTGAAAGCGGAAAAAATAGCTCAGCAAGCGGTTCCAAAATTAAGAGTTGATAATAAAATTATCGCCGTTGAAGTACCAGCCGATCCGGTTTTAGCCGAAGCCGATGTCAAGCGGACTGTGGCTCTTTTGAATAAAGTAGAAAGCATTGATATCTCGGCTCGGTATACCGAGGGAAAAGTCGCCGTTGCAGGCAGTGTGAGCAAGGCGGCAGATGCTGAGAAAATAACTCAAGCTTTTGAAAAAATTCCGGGGATTAAGTCTGTGACAAATACAGTGACAATAGGCACTCAACCACCGGCAAAACCAATGGCAATCCGCCTTTATTTTAGTACAGGTTCGGCAATTTTGCCACCGAAAGACATAGCAGAAAAGCTGAAAAAAGTCAAGGAATATATGCAGGAAAATAGCACGAAGAATTTTAGGATAATTGGCTACAGCGATTTTAAAAGCAGTCCTGCGGAAAATCAAAATTTGGCACTGGAAAGGGCGACAAATGTGAAAGCTGCTTTGGTTAAACAAGGGATAAACGGCAACAGAATACAAGTTGCTTCTACGAAGGGTCGTCCTGAAGGTGTGGAGGCAAATCAATCGCTGTCGCTGAGCAGATTAGTAATATTTGAGGTGGTAAATTAAAGTTGAGAATGGGGCATTGGGCATGGGGCATTGGGCATGGGGCATTGCTAGCAAATAACAAATAACTAATGACTAATTACTAGCGGGACTTAAACAAAAAAATTGTGCTAAAGATAGTATAATGTAGTCAGGTTAAGCTTTTTACGTCAAAAACACGCCATCAAAGAAACAACTCCTAGCGCCATGTGATGGCTAGGGTTAAAAGAAGATAAAATCCGAGGAAATAGAAGCCTTGAACGACATTTAATATTAGTATTTTGTCCTGAGACTTTGATGATTTGGCATCAGTTAACAGGAGGATTGCGTCGGCAGTGGGCTAACCAACCTTTAACAACATTTACTGATGCCTTAGAAGCTTTGAGAACAGCTAGATGTTATATCAAATCCGCTCTTCTTCGGAATGATATAAACGGAGGACACTCAAGATGCCGTGTCCCTACAATTAATGGGTAGGGACACGGCATCTTGAGTGTCCTCTCCTATCATTCCGATGCAACCGGAAACGATATTACAGGTTTTTTGGCTGGTTGCAAGAAAACAGGGACGTATTTACTTGATCTAAAGCCAGTTTGGGCCTTGTTTGGGCTTAAAACTTGTTTAAGTCCCGATCGGCCCCAATAAACGCAGATAATTCTGATTTATCTGCGTTTATTGGGCTGATCTGCCTATATCTGCGGTATTCAAACTCATCATCTCAAATTCACGCTTTATCATCCTGACAAACTCGGTTATTTAAGATTGTGCTTGACACCGCTCATCCGTAAAGCTAAAATTTGATATCATATTTAACACTACTTTGGGATTATACCTCAGTATAATCACGCATACAAATTCTCAAAAATGAATTTAAGTCGCTGCTCGTAGAGTGGCAGTGCTTCACAGATAAAACATCGTTTTTATTTGAAATTTAGGTGCATCTATATGGGACAGATAATCATCAACGAATTCCGGCGCGCTACGGGAGACTTTACCGGCAACGAGTATGTAGAGTTGCTGCTGACAGAAGATGTAACTGCAACTGGGCTTCAGAGCTATTTTGTAGGCGACTCAACTGCTCCCACAACAGCTAAATATTCCGCTTACCGATTTACTAATATGGCAAGTATTGCGCCTGTTTTTAAAGCAGGAACAATAATTGCGATCGGCGGAGCAGTTGTCAATCAAGAAATTGCCTACAATCCTATACCGGGCGGAACAAATAACGATTGGAACATTCGATTGAGTCCCGAAGGTGGATTTTTGACAAAGCTGCTCCCAGCGGGAAATTTTGATGGGGATTTCGCGGATTCAGATGCGGTTTATGTTGATAATACTAGCACTACAAATTTCAATACAGTAGATGCGATCGCCTGGAGGAGTGCAGGAGCGCACGGAGCCTTTGGCAGTGCAGCTAAAGTCCAAATTCCAGCGCCGATAAACGGGGGGAATGTCGAGTTTTCCAGCGCAATTGGCGGGGTGAACAAAACTGCTAATTATGCTGTAAATAGCCCCGGCTCCCTCGGTTTTCCCAACGCCGGAATTAACACTATTTATATTAACAGCCTCCGCAATCCACAAGCAAACAGCGCTCCGACTCTTGGCAATCCTAATGTTAATTTGCCGTTCCAAATTAACGAAGATATCAGCAACGCAGCTAACACAGGCTTTAGTATTTTTAACATCACTACCGAGTTAGGCGGTGACGCGAATGCTGGCGACGATCCTTTGGGTGTCGCAGTCACAGCAGCAGACAATACTAACGGAAACTGGCAATTTTCAACTAACGGCAATACTTGGACAAATTTCGGCACTGTGTCGGAAAGTTCAGCAACTGTACTCGGCCCGACTCGTCTTTATAATGGCTTGCTTGGCAACACTCCCAGTTCTCAAGATTGGCTATCTTTCACTAACTTAAATAGTGTTTCTCCTGCGACTGTTGCTTCAGAAATATTTAGCGGTAATGGAGTTAATTTAAACAGCACTGCTGCCAATAGCATCTATGCTGGCTATACAAATAATCCTTTAAATCCGTCATTTCCCGCCCTCGATCGCGCTTCTGGCTTTAGCATATCTTTTAATCTCCAAATTATCTCGGAATCCCGCACTAATCCAAATTTAGCGGGTTTTAGCATTGTGGCGGTAACTAGCGATCGCAAAGCAATTGAAATCGGTTTTCAGCAGCTATCTGCAACTTCTGGCAATATTTTTGCCCAAGGAGACGGCATTACTCCCAATCCGGGCGGACAAACCAACGGCTTATTTATTGCCGCCGAAAATGCTGCTTACAACACCAATAATGCTAATGACTACACTCTGAGAGTTCAAGGAGATAATTACTTTCTTTCAGACGGTAGCGATATCATACTAACAGGCCCGCTGCGAGATTATTCTGCATTTAGCAATGCGATCGATCCTTATGAAACTCCTAATTTTCTATTTCTCGGTGACGGCGCAGCCTCGGCTCAAGCTAACATCAACCTGACGCGGGTTTCCCTGCAAACGCCTGCGAGAGTCCGCTTTGTACCCAACCCAGATTATTACAGCATTCTTGGAAGCGAACCGACAATTACGTTTCGGGCATGGGATGGAAGTAACGGAATTGCTAGCGGTACTGCGGGCGTCAACGCTTCTGTCACTGGGGGAACAACGCCATTTAGCACTAATAGGATAACATCGACGATCGCAGTTAATCCAGTCAACGATGCACCGTTGTTTGTCAAAGGGCCCGATCGCACCGCCAACCGCAACGCAGGCCCGCAAACCGTTGCTGGATGGGCTACAGCCATTTCTCCAGGCCCCGCCAACGAGTCCGCCCAAACTGTTAGTTTTCAAGTGGTGGGGAACGACAATGCTGGTTTGTTTAGCGCACAACCTGCGATCGACCCAGAGGGGACGTTAACTTTTATACCGGCGGCGGGGGCGATCGGCAGTGCTACTATTACTTTAAACCTCAAAGATAACGGCGGTACAGCTAACGGCGGTGTCGATACTTCTGCCAACCAAACTTTCACTATCAACCTCACCAATCCAGGCACATTTAACTTCAGCAACGCCAACTACAGCGTTAACGAAAACGGTACATTTGCGACAATTACTGTTACTCGCACCGATGCTACTAATGTGGCTGCTGCTGTCAGTTACAGCACAAGTAATGGCACTGCTAATGCTGGTACAGACTATAACCAAACATCGGGAACATTAAATTTTGGCATTGGCGAAACTGCTCAAAGTTTCACAATTCCAATTGTGGATGATTCGGCAATAGAAGAGAATGAAAATGTTAATTTAACGCTGAATAATCCCACTAACGGAGCAGATTTAGGAGCGCTGTATAGTGCTGTTTTGACTATTGTAGATACCACTCCGACTCCGACACCAATTCCAATTCCGACACCAATTCCAATTCCGACACCAATT
>JAUBOH010000011.1:0-23261 GCA_036700145.1 Microcoleus occultus BM001215366 | reverse complement strand
GAAACTCCGATTGTGGAACAAGCGGAAACTCCAATTCCGACGGCTATTGTGGAACCTGCGGAAACTCCGATTCCGACGCCAATTGCGACACCTGCGGAAACTCTAATTCCGACGGATCAACCAGGGGAAACGCCGATCGCAAATCAGAATTCGATCGCCCAAACCGCATCTCCACCAACCGAAACCCCAAAACCTTCGGTAATTCCTGCTGCTTCCGAAGACTGTATGTGCGATCGCATAACTTTACCCGATCGCACTTCCATTCCCGGCCCTAATATCCCTGAAAATACCCTCAACGCTACTGACACAATCGACACCCTGACTGGCAGAAATATTAACGACAACATCAACGGTTTTAACGGCAGCGACTTGCTAATTGGACTCAAAGGCAGCGACAATATTTACGGTGGATTTCCTAGCAGCATTCCTATCGGTGCGGATACAGACAGCGACACCATATTTGGTAACGAAAACAACGACTACATCATCGGTCACGCTGGGAATGACATTATTTATTCGGGTAAAGATGACGATGTGGCGATCGCAGGCAAAGATAATGACGTAGTTTGGGGCGACAAAGGCAACGATACCTTGCTGGGCGATGAAGGTGACGACACTTTATTTGGCGGCAATTCTAACTCGTCTGACGGCGATTTTAGAGGAAAAGATTTGCTTTTTGGCGATAACAGCAACGACGTTTTGTACGGCCAAGAAAGCGAAGATACTCTTTCGGGCGGCGAGGGAAATGATACCTTACACGGTGGCAAAAATAACGATATAATTTGCGGCGATTCCGGCAATGATTTGCTGTTCGGAGATATGGGAAGTGACACCATCTGCGGCGGCGACGGAAATGATACAATTTTTGGAGATATTGACAATATCGCGACGGATGCTAGCAGTCAAAAAGATTACCTTTGTGGCGGTAGCGGCAATGATTTAATTTTTGGCAATGAAGATGCGGATAAATTGTGCGGCGGTGACGGTAGCGATACTCTGTACGGTGGCAAAGGTGAGGATACTTTGATTGGGGGAATAGGCGATGACTGGTTGATTGGAGACTTCGGAAACGATACACTGCAAGGTGGAAAGGGACGCGATTACTTTTTCTTGACTGCGGGAGAAGGTGGTGATGTAATTGCTGATTTTACGCAAGGTGAAGATGTGCTAATTTTAACAAGAGACTTGAGTGTCGATCGCCTCAGCATCGTCCAAGAAAACAGTAATACCTTAATCAAGATTGCCAATACGGGTCAAATCCTGGCTGTTTTGAGTGGAGTGTCAGCAAGTGCGATCGGACAACAAGACTTTACCATAATTGAGGGAATATAAAGTTGGTAGTAAGGAATGCAAGTTTTTTCTTAGTTCTCTTTAGCAGCCAACACCTCATCCATCTCAACATTTCGACTTTTTAACTCATATTTTAAGGAAATTGGTAAAAATACCAAAACATCCAAATACCACCACCAACGTTGAGGAAGAATAGCTTCTGCTTTTCTAATCTCAGTCAAATCGACAAAGCGGGACAACTCCTGATAAAAAACGTTTACGTGTTCAATTAATTTCCCATCGGCTTTGGCGAGTGATATCTTTTCTTCTTCACTCAATTGAGATTCACTTTCTGCGAGGCGATCGCGAATTTGCAGCATTTCTAAGTGTTCTGCGCCGCTGACATCAGGAAAATCAACACTCACACAATAGTTGTTTAAGAGAGGATTCATATTTCTAACTCCTTAACTGAACCGAGATCTACAAAAGCCGAATTAGCTAAGTAGCTTTCGGGAGCATCGGGAGGAAAAGCAGTTTCTAAAACTCCCTCCAAACTTATCATTACTAGCCACAACTTATTGTGCATATTTGCTACCAGTGTGGGATAAATCGTTTCTCCATAAACATAGAGGTAAAGATTGGCATCAAGACTGTTCGCTACAGCAGTGATAATTTCATTATATTGTTCCAGAGTAGCGTCATTTGGTAAATGACCTAAGCGAGTCCTCTTTAGCAAATGAGAACTCGCTTTTCCGGGTTTCCAAATGATTTGCTCTCTAACTAGCGCGATCGCCAGAATGACAGCTAGTCGATTAACTTCACCAATCATCACATCAATTTTATCTTACTTTTCCCCAGTTACTCTAAAATCTGTCAACACGCCATAAATCCCCCAAATAGCCATCGGCCGCAAATAGTGACTCGCCCGAAAAGTCCCCCCCGCCGTAATCGCTTCCGGCGTCCGAAATTGCAACCCATTCTCATAAATCTGCTTCACCACCGCATCAGTCAACTTAAACGCCTTCTCCTGCATCCCCATCTGTACCAAAAAAGCCGCCAACCCAAAATTAATCCCCGTCCAAACTTCCAAAGGATGAGTCGCATTCGGATTTTCCGGCGAACCATTCAGCATCACCCCATTCGCCGCCCCAAACTCGCCGTCATTGAACTTCAAAAAGCAAGATTCGTACACAGTTTTTAGGGCGCTTAGCGCACATTCTGGCGGTACAATATCCGGCAAACCTAACAGTTTCGCGTAAAACTGACCGCACAGTTGATCTGCCATCACTACTTCCGAATTACTCTCGCTATCCAAACGGTAATATTGACCGTTCCAGAGTTTTTGTTGATAGTTGGGTCTTGCTTGTTCCAGCCAACTGTGATATAATGCAATCTTGGCTTGGGGATTAGGAATTATCTCTGGTGCTGCATCTTCTAAGATTTCGCCGATCGCGATCGCACTTTCCAACGCCGCCAACCACAAACCACCGCAATAGGCACTTATCCCGCGCATTTGCCAATCATCAAACGTCTGATCTGGTGCTCCCGAATTCTCCGGGATGCCATCACCATCTTCATCAAAAGTTTTCAGATAAGCCAAAGCCTCAACAATGGCCGGCCAACAATCTTGTAAAAACTCACAATCAGTGCTACCAGTCAACAAGAAATCCCGATAAACCTGCAACACAAAATCGCAAGGCAAATCTTTCCACAAATTACAATCTTGATAGCTAGTATAATTGGTTTTCTCCCAAGGATGTTCGTTCGGAGCTCCTAAATCGTGGGGAGTCGCACCGACAGCTTTTCTAATAGCAGCAGCTTGATTCCAGCCCACAATTCTCGGCGTATCATCCCCAGTAGAAATTGCCCGCGCAAACGCTAACATTACCGATTTTTCTAATTCCGGCCACAGCATCAACAAAGCAAAAGAACCGTAAAGCCGCACGTCCAAACTTTCATACCAGCGGTAATCAATGCACTCCAAAACTCCAAATTGACCATTCGGATCGCGTTCATCAGCCGCACTCCAAAGTGTACCGCCATCAGTTAGGATATACAATTCATTAAACAAAGCCATTTTGAAACTATCAGTCAAATCTTCCCGTGCCAAAATCGGTTTTTGCCAAGCTTCAATACTTTCGCGCCAAGTATCGGAATGCTTCATTGCTGTGCGGATAATCGGCCAAGCATTTTTGCCGTTGCGCCCGAAGAAATCGGTATAGCGGCGGTAATACCAAACTCCCGGTGCAAATTCAGTAACGGGGAAATCCCATGCTAAAATAAACGGAATTTTGCGAGTTTTTCCCGGTCGAACAGTAAAGCGAACTGCGATCGCACACGCGGATCGTTCTCCTGGGGCTGCGGCTGTCTCGTCTTT
Organism: Microcoleus occultus BM001215366; assembly: GCA_036700145.1. Classification (GTDB taxonomy): domain Bacteria; phylum Cyanobacteriota; class Cyanobacteriia; order Cyanobacteriales; family Microcoleaceae; genus Microcoleus. The sequence continues at coordinate 19,615 of JAUBOH010000011.1, read as the reverse complement.
GTCATCCAACAAACAACCGTCACTCGAAAAGTTGCGCCAAATATCCTCGCCATTCCCCGCAGGATTCCAGCGAGTTTGATAGAATACTTCTACGGCTGGATTGGTGATAGTGGCGATCGCCCATTGTCCATCCCCTTCTTTGGGTTCATCATCATCAGCATTTAAGCGTGTCATCACGCACCCAATTCGGTGAAAATCTTCCACCAACAAATTCATATTTCCGCCACTTTCTCCCCATCGGGGCTGATAGTCATAGGCCGGACTACCATCATCTCGAACCTTAACAGGAACCCCCCCGTACCCCCCCTTACTAAGGGGAGGCTGGGGGGGTATAGCATTAGTAAACCAGCCGACAATATTTTCCCAAGTTAACATAATGCTGAGAGTAATCGGCGCATCTGTAGGATTATGCGCCACCCATTCAAACATAGCTACCGGGTAACTGCTTTCTTGATAGTTGTCTGGCAAAATCGGCGAAAATTGTTCGCAGCTTAATTGCGCTTGAAATACATTTTCATAAACAAACCAACTCCGGGGATACAAAGCATGATAACTCCCGGAAGATTGCGATTCTCCTCTTCCTTCTTCCTTCTTGCCTCTTCCTTCTTCCTTCTCTTCCCTTCTTCCTTCTTCCTTCTTCCTTCTTCCTTCGTTAGGATACCATTTCCAACTAGATAAACTGCCATCTGTAGGCGGTTCAGTACACAGTGCAAAAGCTTTTTTCTTGCCGCCAGTTTCTTCAAAAACGCTGAATTGACAAGCGGGCAAACTGCGGAAAATATGTTCGCCGCCATCGATATGCCATAGGTTGAAGTCTCCACGGGGCGATCGCCCGATGCAGCCTGCACCGAAGCCACCCAAAGGCATTCCGTGCCAGGGGCCGTCGTCGAGATTGCTTGCGTAGCGGACTGTGTAGGGATTGTCCCAACCGAGGCCGATGGGACGTTTCCAGGTGTGTGGAGGGATGTTTGGAGTAGATGTGCGATCGTTATTCATATCAATCAATCGATTCTAGATTTGAGATTTGAGATTTGAGATTCAACAAAGAGAACTCATCGATAAATGCGGACGAGGAATGTTTCAAAAATTAAGATTTTTAGCGCGGTATAAGTCATTATAAATCCACACTTTTTTGCTTGATTTTAATTACTGTAGTTTAGCATTGATTTTAAATAAAACTAGCCCGGATGAATGTTAAAAACCTCATTCTGTCACCTCAGCAAATCCCAAATCAGTTCCTTTCCCCGCGTGAACCAAGGCCAACTTTTCGTAACGCTTAGCGTGCTCTATTAATTCCGTCGCTTCCTCCTGTGAGACATCCCGCAATCGCTTCGCAGGTACTCCCGCTACTAGGGTGTGAGGTGGCACATCCTTCGTGACAACAGCCCCTGCACCGACGATCGAGCCTGTTCCCACCCTCACTCCGTCCAGGACGATCGCCCCAATGCCGATCAAACAACCCCGTTCAATGTAAGCTGAGTGAATCACGGCTCGGTGTCCGACTGTCACAAAATCTTCCAAAACAGTCGGTTTTCCCGGATCGCCGTGCAGAATTGCTCCATCTTGGATATTGGTACTACAGCCGATCGCAATTCGCTCTACATCCCCCCGCACCACCGCCCCGTACCAAATACTCGCCCCCGCACCCACTTCTACCCTACCGATGACAACAGCGTTTTGGGCCACAAAAGCAGCTTGGGAGAGATCCGGCAAATGCCAATAGGAAGGAAGTGCAGGCAGAGATTTGTTGAGATTGCTCATTTGTTGGTCGATCGTTATACTTCTAGCAGATTAGCTGGTTGTTGATACAGGATATAATAAAAGTATTTGGCACTTTTGCAGAGAAAATATGCTGGGACGCAAATAAATGATTGAAGTTGCCTTGCAATACCCGATGTTTGGCCCGGAAATTCAGTGTCCCCACTGTCGCCAAACGATTCCGGCTCTAACGCTCACGGATACCTATTTGTGTCCGCGTCACGGGGCATTTGAGGCAGACCCAAAAACGGGGGAACTGGTTCACCTTCAGTCTGGGCGGCACTGGCGCCGCTGGGAGGATGAATGGTATCGCCAGCACACCCACCCCGACGGGATTCGGTTTGAAATTCACGAAGCGCTCGATCGACTCTATACTCAAGGCTACCGAGCAACTCGCGTGATCGTTGCTCAACGCTATCGCGACTTAATCAGCGCTTATTTGGAACGCAGCACGCCTTGGCGGGGTCAGTCGGAATCGCCGCGGCCGAGGCTCTACGGTTTACCTGTGGATTTTAGCCCCGATCCCCAAGAGGAACCTTGCTGGGAAGTGATTAATTTTGATTTGGAAAAAGAGCCGGGAGTTCCGATTAGATATCCCTATTTTCGGTTGTTTGAATAGTTATTAGTCATTAGTCATTAGTCATTGGTCATTAGGCAGTGGTTATTGGTTATTGGTTATTAGTTTATTAGTAAGTATTAGGTAACAAATAACAACTGACAACTGCCAACTGCCAACTGACAACTGCCAAAATAAAATGCACCACGCCTCCATTCGCACTGCTAATATCCACCGGGCGATCGCCTTTTACGAACAGTTGGGATTTACTGTGAGCGATCGCTTTACCACAGGTTACACCCTAGCCTGTTGGATGGAAGGTCTCAACGGACGCATCGAACTAATCCAAATCCCGGAACCGAAACCCGCACCCGATGCTTTCGGAGACGAGCATTATGTTGGATACTATCATCTATCTTTCGATTTAACTGAGGCGACAACTGACTTGCCGACTTGGTTGCAGTCTCTAAAAGAGCGGTTTCAGGAAGCACACTCTGAGGAACCAAGCCAGTTTCAGCCTTTGAAAGTTTTATTAGAACCGACTCAACAGGCGATCGGGCAAAATGTTTACGAAGTAGCTTTTATTGCAGATACAGACGGATTGCCCTTAGAATTTATCCGGCGAATTAATTAGTTAATGACTAACGACTGCCGATAATCATTATCTATCTCAAGCTGAAACTGAGAATAGGACACGGCAGTGCCGTGTCCCTACCTAGAGTGTCGTAGGGAAACGGCACTGCCGTGTCCTCTGCCGTTTCTTAATTCTTAGTAAAATTCCCTACCAACTTAACAAGATTTTCTCAAAAATAGCTAGATTTTTAACTCAAAATCTAGTATATTTTATTTTTGACTATACAATATGAATATCTATTCATACAATCATGTGTTGGAATAAACCCAGGAAAAACCATGCAAAAAGCAAAATCGAGCGATTCCGGCTGCTGTAGTTGCAGTCATGAGGACGACGACCACGATCGCAGCCATGAGAATCATAACCACGACCACGACCACGGGAACGGAGATTTTAACCTGAAGCAAGAATTGATTCCTGTTATATCGGTTGTTCTACTATTTGTCGGCGGTTTAATTTTTGAAGAAAAACTGCACAACACGCCCTATTCTATAGGTGAATATCTGGTTTTCATCCCCGCCTATCTTTTGAGTGGATGGAATGTTTTAACTATTGCCGGCCGCAACATTCTGCGAGGTAGAGTGTTTGATGAAAACTTCTTAATGACTATCGCAACACTCGGCGCTGTAGCCATTCACAAACTCCCGGAAGCAGTGGGGGTGATGTTGTTTTTCAAAATCGGAGAACTTTTTCAAGAATTTGCGATCGGGCGATCGCGTCAATCGATCCGATCGCTCTTAGAAATTCGCCCAGACAGCGCCAACCTCAAGGAAAATGGCGAGAGCAAAAAAGTTGCACCCCAAACAGTAGCCGTCGGCGATATCATCCTGGTCAAACCCGGAGAAAAAATCCCCTTAGACGGTGAAATTATCGACGGCAATTCTCAGATTGACACATCTGCACTAACTGGCGAATCAGTCCCTCGAACCGTGAAAGTTGGAGAAACAGTTTTAGCAGGAACAATTAACCAGACAGGAGTTCTCACCGTCGAGGTAACGAAAGTCTTCGGTGAATCTTCAATATCCCGAATTCTGGAATTAGTAGAAAATGCCAGAAGCAAAAAAGCTGAAACTGAGAAATTTATCACCAAATTTGCCAGTTACTACACGCCTTTTGTAGTATTTGCATCGCTAGCAGTGGCTTTAATTCCGCCTTTGTTCATTTCAGGAACAACTAATGCAGACAGATTTTTATGGGTTTATCGCGCCCTTGTCTTATTAGTTATTTCCTGCCCTTGCGGATTAGTGATTAGCATTCCTCTCGGATACTTTGGGGGAATTGGCGGTGCAGCCAAGCGCGGTATTTTGGTTAAAGGCTCGACTTTTCTCGATACCCTGACAGCAGTCAAGACAGTTGTTTTGGACAAAACAGGAACTCTGACAAAAGGAGTTTTTAAAGTAACGCAAATTGTGCCTGCAAATAGTTTTTCCCAAACAGAGTTAATGGAAATAGCGGCTAAAATAGAATCTCAATCAAATCACCCAGTCGCAAAATCGATCGTGGAAGCTTACGGCGGCAAGATAGATTCATCCGATGTGAAAGATTACGAAGAAATAGCGGGAAACGGAATTCGAGCCAAAGTAAATAATCAAATTGTGCTGGCGGGAAATGACCGTTTGCTGCACCGAGAAAATATCCCTCACGAGGTCTGCAATGCTGAAGGTACTGTCGTACATTTAGCGGTAGACAACCGCTATGCTGGCTATATTTTGATTGCTGACGAGCTTAAGGAAGACGCAGTACAGGCTATTGGCGACCTCAAGAAATTGGGTGTTGAGCGAATCGTGATGCTCACAGGAGATAATCAAGCCGTAGCCGATAGTATTGCGAAAAAGCTCGGTTTAGATTCCTACTTAGCTGAGTTATTACCCGAAGGAAAAGTAGAGGCGATCGAAAAACTGATCTCCCAATCTAAAAAAGGCGATAAAATAGTCTTTGTCGGGGACGGAATTAATGACGCACCCGTGCTTGCTAGAGCTGATGTTGGCATAGCAATGGGGGGTTTGGGCTCCGATGCGGCGATCGAAACTGCCGATGTGGTGATTATGTCAGATGCACCGTCGAAGGTGGCTGAAGCCATCCAAATTGCGAGAAAAACTCACAATATTGTTTGGCAAAATATCATTTTTGCTATATCAGTCAAAGCGATATTTATTGCTTTGGGTGCTTTTGGTTTAACGACAATGTGGGAGGCGGTTTTTGCAGATGTTGGGGTAGCTCTCGCAGCTATTTTCAATGCAACTAGAGTTTTGAAATAGAGTTTTCGTAGGGTGAGTATTTCTCACCTTACCCCACAATTGAGACATACATTTTGAGGTTAAAAATATTATGCGTCGTCAACGTTCTCTGCCCTGGATTCACCGCTATTCCCGCCCAATTATGGCAGGAATTGCAAGTATAGGGGCTGCGATCACTGCCTATCTAACAGTGGTCAAGTTATCCAACGGAACGGCAGTTTGTCCCATAGAAGGCTGCGACATCGTGCTTTCGAGTCCCTATGCCTATGTGTTTGGTTTGCCTCTTTCTTTGTTCGGTTTTTTGGGCTATTTGAGCATGATAGTTTTTGCCGTAGCTCCCCTATTTGTCAATCCCGCAGAACAGAAGAGTCTCCGCTCTAAATTAGAGTCTTGGACGGCACTATTGCTGTTTGCAGGCGGTACAGCAATGATGATTTTCAGCGGCTATCTGATGTACGTACTCACTGTTGATATCAAAGCAACTTGTATTTACTGTATTGCTTCTGCTTTGTTTGCAACTAGCTTGTTTGTCTTAGCATTAATCGGTCGCGAATGGGATGATATCGGGCAACTATTTTTTATCGGAATTCTGGTATCTATGTTAGTGGTGATTTCTTCTTTGGCTCTTTATGCTGATGTGAATAATCTCGGTACAGCTAGGGAGACAAGCATGAAAACTACAACATCTTCTGGTGCTTCGGAAATTGCTTTGGCACAACATTTAAAAAGAGTGGGAGCTAAAATGTACGGCTCTTTTACTTGCTCTCACTGTCAGATGCAGAAGGAAAGTTTTGGCAAAGAGGCGGCTCGTATTTTCAATTATATTGAGTGCAATCCTCAAGGAAAAAATGCGAAACCCGATCTTTGTCAAGCTGCAAAGATTCAGGGTACTCCCGCTTGGGAAATTAACGGTAAGTTTTACGAAGGGCAAAAATCGTTGAAGGAGTTAGCTGATTTATCTGGCTATCAGGGAAGTCGCGAATTTAAGAATCTCTCAAATCAGAAACGCTGACAATAGTGATTTTTGCCGATCGACCTAATCGTAGTCGATCGCCCGCACCTGGGCTCAACCTCAAAAAAGATATACAACTTAATATATACGTGACTCCACCAGATTTCGAGCCATATGACTGATGAAATTTAGCGGAATTTGTGAGATTATGAAAAAAATATGAAAAAGAGAGAACGGTAAAACAAATGACCCACTCAGAAAATAGGCCCAGCCTTCCAGAAGTTCACCGCAGCATTCCGATTCCCGACAGCAAAGGTTTCTGGCGTAAAATGCTGGCTTACGCAGGGCCTGGATATTTGGTTTCAGTGGGTTACATGGACCCGGGAAACTGGGCGACTGACTTAGCGGGAGGGGCAAAGTTTGGCTATGCACTATTAAGTGTGATTTTGCTATCTAATTTGATGGCAATTTTGCTGCAATCATTGTGCGTGCGGTTGGGAGTAGCAACGGGACGAGATTTGGCACAAGCTTGTCGAGATTATTTTAGTCCGCGAGTCAGTTTTTTGCTGTGGATACTTTGTGAAATTGCGATTTCTGCTTGCGATTTAGCAGAACTTGTTGGAAGTGCGATCGGACTACAATTACTATTTGGAATTCCCCTAATTTGGGGCGTGTGCATCACTGCACTAGATGTGATAATGGTGTTATTTTTACAAGGGAAAGGCTTTCGTTATATCGAAGCTTTGGTAATTACGATTATTGCAATTATTGGCGGTTGTTTTATTGCCGAAATGATTTTTGCCAAACCGGATGCCGGAGGAGTTTTACTCGGTTATGTTCCCAGCCTAGAGATTTTGCAAAATCAGGGAATGCTTTATATTGCGGTTGGTATTTTAGGGGCAACTGTGATGCCACACAATCTTTACTTGCATTCGTCGATCGTCCAAACTCGGGCTTGGCAAGAAACTTCTGATAAAAAATGGGAAGCAATTAAATTTGGCACAATTGATTCCACAGTAGCGCTGTCAATAGCTTTGTTTATTAATTCAGCAATTCTGATTTTGTCTGCTGCCACATTTCACTTTTCCGGCTATCAAGAAGTAGCGGAAATTCAAGATGCCTACAAACTGCTTTCTCCGGTGCTGGGTGTGGGTTCTGCTAGTGCAATTTTTGCCTTTGCTTTATTGGCTTCGGGGCAGAATTCAACGTTGACTGCAACTCTGGCAGGACAGATTGTGATGGAAGGGTTTTTGAATTTTCGGATGCGGCCTTGGTTGCGGCGCTTGCTGACTCGAATGATTGCAATTGTACCGGCTTTGATCGTAATTATCTTGTTTGGGGAAGGTAGTACAACTAACTTACTGGTTTTTAGTCAAGTGATTCTCAGTTTGCAATTACCCTTTGCAGTAATTCCCTTGGTAATGTTTACCTCAAACCGCAACTTAATGGGAGAGTTTGTGAATCCATTTTGGCTGAAAGCCTTAGCTTGGTTAGTGGCTAGTATTATAGTAGGATTAAATAGTTGGCTGTTATTACAAACCATTTTCTAGTAATTAAATCATGTCCGGTCGATTGGCCGCAATCAGCAAGGTTCGTAGTGCGGACTTCAGTCCGCAGCCTCAGAGCGGACTGAAGTCCGCACTACGAACAGTTTTTGCACTACAAACCTTTTTTGCGATGGTAATTGATCGGACATGATATGAGGGTCAATCAAACTACAAAAACAAAACCCGCCGGCGCGGGTTTCATCTTAAAGCTAATTGTTAACTGCCCGTATCATCTACTTTTTAGGAACAAGAGCTTCATTACCAGTAGGGCGAGTTGACGCAGCGCTAGTTTTCAAAAGTGCGATCGCCTGCGCGTAGCAAGGATCGTCTTTCGTAGCAACTAACGTCGGTTTGTTGGCTAATTTCAGCTTTTGTTCGTCCGTTACAACGACTTTGACATCGGGAGTAACGCCCTTGTGGCTGATATCAGTACCGTTGGGAGTATAGTAGTGGGCGATCGTCACCGCCAATCCCGAACCGTCAGACAAAGAATGCACCGACTGTACCAAAGCTTTGCCAAAAGTTTGGCCGCCCATCACAGTTGCGCGTTTGTTATCCTTCAGAGCACCAGCCAAAATCTCGCTAGCACTCGCGGAATTGTCGTCTACAAGCACCACCAAAGGCTTGTCAGTGATTGCAGTGCGATTTGCCTTCATTTCCTGAGAATCGCCAGCCCGATCGACTGTGCGGACGATCGCCCCGGTATCCATCCACATCCGCGCGATATCAATGCTCACCCGCAGCAACCCGCCGGGATTACCGCGCAAATCCAACACAAAAGCATCAGCTTTCTGAGCCGAGAGCTTTTTAATCGCCGCCTGCATTTGTTCGCCTGCGTGGGCGCTAAACTCTTGCAAGCGGATGTAACCAACTTTCTTACCCGCTTCATCCTTGAGGCTGTAGCGAACCGCTGCTACCTCAATTCTTGCCCTAGTCAGAGTAATGTCAAACTCGCTTTTGCCGCTACGAGCAATCCGCAGCGTGACTTTCGTACCCTCAGCGCCCCGAATTACCTGAGCCGCATCCGCGACAGTCATGCCTTTGGTAGTTTTGCCGTCAATCACCAAAATCGTATCGCCCGCTTGAATCCCGGCCTTGAGCGCCGGAGAATTTTCCATCGGCTCGACTACCGTAATCGCTTTCGTTTTCTCGTCTTGTTCCAGCCGCATCCCCACCCCTGTCAGTTCCCCGGAGGTTTGACTCGTCAGCGCTTCGTACTGCTTCGGGTCCATGAAGCGCGTGTACGGATCTTGTAATTTCTCTAGGGCTTTGCGGAGGGCGGTATAGGCAGCTTCGCGAGAGGTATAATCTTTGCTCAGCAACTCTTGGCGGGCGACTTGCCAGTCAGTCTTGTTAAAGCTGCCATCGACATACTCTCGGTTCACAATTTGCCAAGCTTCGTCTAAGACAGCTTTGGGGCTATCTTGAAGCTCGGCGCGGACTGATTGACTCAGGCCCGGAACGAGTAAAGATATCGAAGCGGTTGTTGCCATAGCCCCGCTGAACAGGGCTAACTGTAACTTAGAAAAGCGTCTGCGGGCTTGATTCATTGAATTTTGCTCAATTCGATTGTAGATTTTTGATTTTTTGATTTGAGATTGCTAAAAAAATCTCAAATTACTACTTAAACTATGTTGTGGAGGCTCCACCATCTCTTTGGACAGTTTAACGAGATTCACAGTCGATCGCCAACCAATTATTACTATCTTTCAATAAACTTAATTTTAAACTTGGATTTACAAGGTGCCGTGGAAGCTAAAATCGAACAATTTTCTCGTAAGTGGTTGAGCCTGCTAGTTAATGGAGTTATCGGTCTAGCAGCGCTGGCGGGTGTCATTACCATGCAGTCGAGCGCGCAGTTGGGCGGAATGCCCCCAGTTGGCGTTCTGGAAGTGCAAAAGCCACTCTCTGCGATGTCTGCTGCCAGTTTCAAGCAAGCCGCAAACCAAGAAGCCCAGCAAGAAGCCCTGCGGCTGAAAATGCTCAAAACTATCCCTAGTTTTGGGTTTGATAACTTAATTGCAGATTGGACATTTCTGAAATTTTTGCAGTATTTTGGCGACGACGAAGCGCGAGATGTCACGGGCTACAATCTTAGCGCCGATTATTTTGACATAATTACGCGACGCGACCCCCGGTGGGCTGACATCTACCTGTTTCTGTCCACAGCTATTTCTTTTTATCAGGGAAAGCCTGAAACTGCTGTTAAGTTTATCGAGCGCGGTACTACCGCCCTTTCGCCGCAAATTCATCCTCAAGCTTGGATAGTGTGGCGAACGAAAGGTTTGGATGAGTTGCTGCTGTTGGGGGACATTCCCGAGTCAATTCGATCGCACGAAATGGCCGCTGAGTGGGCCCAAAAAACCCCGGAAGGGTCGCAATTGGCGCCGCTTTTTCGAGCAACTGCTGAGTTTTTGCGTAGAGATCCCGATAGCGTGCCGGTGCGGTTTACTGCTTGGAGCACGGTTTATGCTCAAACAACTGATAAGTTGGTGCGAATGAGGGCGAAAGAAGCTCTTGTAAAGTTGGGAGCTGTGGTGCAAAAGGATAAGAATGGAAAGGAGAGTTTTATTTTACCGGCTCGAAAGTAGTTGACTGTTGACTGTTAACTGCGGTGCCCTGAGCGGAGTCGAAGGGTTGACTGTTGAGTGCAATTCCTCAATCTAAAATTTAAAATCTCAAATCAGCTTGGGTTAGTTCCCGCCACTCACCGGGTTTGAGGCCTTCGAGACCCAAATGCCCGATCGCGCACCTGACCAGCCGCAGCGTCGGAAATCCTACTGCTGCGGTCATTCTGCGGACTTGGCGGTTGCGGCCTTCTGTCAGCGTCATTTCCAGCCACGCTGTCGGTATGCTTTTGCGAAATCGAATCGGTGGTTCGCGGGGCGGCAAAGCTGGTTCTGCTGATAATAATTGCACTTTTGCCGATCGAGTCCGATAATCTTGAATTGTGACACCAGTCTGCAAAGCGGCGATCGCACCTGGATCGGGAACCCCTTCCACTTGCACCCAGTAAGTACGGGGATGAGCGAATTTCGGGTCACTCAGTCGGTGCTGCATTTGTCCGTCATCAGTTAGCAGCAACAAACCTTCGCTATCGCGATCGAGCCTACCCACCGCATAAACATCAGGAATCGGAATATAATCTTTCAGAGTTCTACGATTAACTTCCCCCGAGTTGTCAGTAAATTGAGTTAAAACATCATAGGGTTTGTAAAATAAAATGTAACGATAAGGCATAACCACTTAAAAATCAAAAATCTACTAATGTCAATCATCAACTGTCAACTGTCAACTGTCAACTATCAATTGCCATACCATGCCCGAAGCCACACACCGCGTTTGCATCGTCCTAGGAACACGCCCGGAAGCGATTAAACTAGCCCCAGTAATTCAACAGTTCCAAAATTCGTCATCCTTTGACACCCAAGTAATATTAACAGGCCAACATCGAGAAATGGTCGAACAAGTCATGCGAATGTTCGACCTCAAAGCCGATCGCGATTTAGCAATTATGCAGCACCAACAAACCTTAACAGACATTACTTGCCGGAGTTTGCAAGGTTTAGAAGATTTGTTCAAAGAGTTACAGCCAAAAATAGTCCTAGTACAAGGCGACACCACCACAGCTTTTGCCGCTGCTTTGGCAGCATTTTACCAGAAAATACCCGTCGGTCACGTAGAAGCCGGTTTGCGGACGGACGATGTGTTCAATCCCTATCCCGAAGAGGCTAACAGGCGGTTGATATCTCAGCTCACAAGGCTGCATTTTGCCCCGACAGAGCTGGCTGCGGAGAATTTAGGGCGATCGGGCGTTTTGGGAGAAATCCACCGTACAGGCAACACAGTAATCGATGCTTTGCTATCGGTCGCCAAACGCAAACCAGAATGCAACATTCCCAACTTAGATTGGAGCAAATACCGCACAATCTTAGCAACAGTTCACCGCCGCGAAAATTGGGGACAACCGTTACAAGGAATTGCGCGGGCATTTATCCAAATCTTAGATAAATTTCCCGATACAGCCTTGCTGTTGCCACTGCACAAAAATCCCACTGTCCGAGAACCTTTACAAGCTCTTTTGGGCGAGCATCCGAGAGTCTTTTTAACTGAACCTTTAGATTATGCCGAATTGGTAGGAGCGATGCAAAGAAGTCATTTAATCCTCACAGATTCCGGCGGCTTGCAAGAGGAAGCACCTAGTTTGGGCAAGCCAGTTTTAGTATTGCGAGAAACCACAGAAAGACCAGAAGCAATTTCGGCTGGTACTGCTAAACTTGTCGGTACTGATTCTGATATAATTGCGACAGCAGCAGCTCAGTTGCTGAGCAATTCCGAAGCTTACAACGCAATGGCAATGGCAATCAATCCCTTTGGAGACGGTTTGGCTGCATCGCGAATTTTGAAAATTGTTGAAGACTATTTGAGTTAGCGACTGCTCGATTATTCGGCGGTTGAAACCGCAACTACACAAACTTGCGTCCTAGCAGAGGGGGACTGTCAAAGAAAGTGCGTAATTGCTGCTAAAAAAAATCGGTTTCTGCATTCATTCCCAATTACCAATCCCCACCGCCACCCCCACCGCTAGAGTCGCTGCTGCTACTACTGTTACTACTACTGTAATCGCTGCTACTGTTACTGCTGCTGTAATCGCCACCCCCACCCCCACCGCTGGATTCGCCGCCGCCAAAGCTACCCCCGCAGTCGCTGTTACTAATACTGTAGTCGCCACCGCAATCATCGCTGCTACTGTTACTGCTGTAGTCGCTGCTGCTGTAGTCGCTGCTGTTAATGCTGTAGTCGCCACCCGCACCGCAATAGTTGTGGTTGTTACTGCTGCTGTAATTGCGATTGTTACTTCTGTAGCTGGGAGTGTTGCTGCTGTAATTGCGGGGATAACGGCGGCGGGGCGAAGGAGATTTCCGAGAAAATAAGCCCAGAAATATCTTCAGGATAATCAAGCAAAGTATTAAGGCGATTATTAATGCGAGGAATGCTATAAATAAGAACCAAAGTAATCCATAGATTAAATTCGAGGAATCTTCACCTGTGGATGTACTATTGCTAATAACTGGCGATTGACTAGGTATTGGTGACGGTTTCACGCCTTGAGATGGTACAATTGGAGCCAAAGGCAGCGCGGTTTGAGATTGAGAATTTGCGATCGGAGTTTGTAAAATATTTACTAACGCCTTTGTCCCGGCTAAGGTACCCCCGTCAAAGTCCTGCTGTTTAAATCTGGGCGTAATTTCGGTTTTAATAATTCCCACTACCTTCGCATCGGGTAAAATGCTTTGAATGCCCGAACCTATTTCAATTTGAACGCGGCGTTCCCCCGACGAAATCAACAATAAAACTCCGTTATTTTTACCTTTTTTGCCAATCCCCCAAAAGTTAAACAATTCTGTGGCAAATGCTTTTGGTGTCCCAGATGGCTTAGTATCAGGCACTGTCACAACAGCGATTTGTGAGCCATTTTTTGCCTCTAAATCCGAAATCATCTGATTTAGCTGAGTTTCGGTGCTGTCGCTGAGAATGTTTGCCTTGTCCGTTACCCAAGTGTTATTTACTCGGCGGGGATTCGGTACTTCTTGTACTGTTATAGCTTGGCTCGTTACGGGAAATGCAATTGCCGAAAAGCACAGCAAACTGCTCCAGATTATTTGTTTGTTGCTAAATTGTAACTGCATTGCTTCAGTCTCCTGAATAACTGCTAATCTGAAATTGACATATATCTGTCCGCCTAATTACAATTAAATAAGCAGCTCGCTGTCATGTCAATTCATATTATTCAGAAGTTGGATTCATAAAAATCATAATTTTAGGTTCGCCCTAAGCACCTACATTTATAGTCCCGAACGCACGGGTGGCGAGAAACCGGGTTTTTAACCAGAATAATTGCTGAAAACCGTCAATATCGGTTCAAAAACCCGGTTTCTTGGTGGGCGAGTGCGATCGCGAACTAATTTAGATATTTTTAAGGAGAGGGAACTTGTGGCTGAAAATTTCGAGGGCCTTTATAACCGGATAAAATAGCCAGTTTTTCCAAAGATTGCCTTCCCGTGTAATATTTACCCCGAATTTCCCAAGTGGGATAAGCTTTAATATTGGCAGCTTTGCACAAATCGGGTTGAGCATCTTTACCTCTGGAATCGCACTCTATGTAAGTCAGTGCGGTAAATGCTTGTTTGCCAAAAAGTTCTTGTTGCGTGTGACAGTGAGGACACCAGTAAGCACCGTACATTTTAGCTTTGATTGTCTGTAAATGGGTTGCTAAAGCTATTTGATCCGGCACTGATTCGCTAGTAATCGGCGGCGCTTCTTGTTCGGTGACAGGCAATTGGGCAGGGGGAGGAGGAGGAGGGAGGGTTTGTGCTAATTTTTGAGTGGATTTGTTGCTGAAACTGAACTGTACAACTCCTCCGTCTGCTTTGGTACTGACGAAAATCCCCAAAGTCAGGAAAATGCCGATCGCACAAAAGTTGAATTTACTTACTCTCATCTTGGATTTCATCTTGGATTTACTAGGATTTCGCGAGCTTGATTCATAGCCTCTACAGCATTGTTTACCACAAAGATGTTAAAACTTGCTAAACTTTTAAAGAAAAGTTGACTTTCGGCGCTGTCATTTAACAAAATAACTTGTTTGTCAGCTTTGAGAGCGAGGGCAATTTCCGAAGCTGTGCCCGCGCCCATACCGCAGGCAATTATGACATCTGAAGACAGAATGTTAATGTTATTTCTGGCGTTTCCCATATCGGTGACGATCGCAATATCTACAAATTCAGAAATGCCGCGAGTGTCATTCCCCGGAAGGATACCGACAGTTAAACCGTTAGCTGATTTTGCTCCTTTGTTTGCCGCATCCATGACGCCGACATTTCTGCCGCCAGTCAGCAATATCCATCCTGCTTCGGCGATGAGTTGTCCGAGTTGATAGGCGTTTTCTAGGTCAGTTGATGTGGCACTTTTGCCCGGGCCCATGATGCCGATGATGATTTTTTTCATAGTTGGGAGTGAGTATGGTGTTATTAATACTTGCTAGTTTTTTTGCACTATCTACGAATGTATGTTATCATAAAAATAGTTGCTTCCTAAAAACAGCTATTGACACAACTAACTTCCTGAAGCTTCATAGTATTTTTATGAAAGAGCAAACATTTAAACTAGATGAATCTCAGATAAAATTTTTAGAACTCTGTCAAAAATATGGATTTAAAGATCCTAGCGAATTGGTTATAATAGCAATTCAACGGTTGGAGGTAGCGTTAGAAACGGAGCAGTTGAAAGAATCTGCGATGCTCTATGCGGAAGTTTATGCAGAAGATACAGAGTTACAGGAATTGGCGGAATTGGGTTTAGCAGAATGGCCGAAGGAATAAAACTGAAACGGGGGCTAATTATTGAAGTCAATCTTGACCCTACTAGGGGTTCTGAAACTGGAAAAATTCTATCGAACTCGGCGGTTTAAACCGCGTCTACATAAACGAAGTCCGCCTTCGCGGACTAAGAAATAAAGGGGGTATTTAGGTCTGATTTGGTATAAGGTCGAGATTGAACCTTCACAAGCAAATGGATTAACAAAAAAATCTCTGGCTGATTGTTTGCAAACGCGCCCTATAGATTATTTTTCTCGCTTGGTGGATATCCGAGGTGAACTTGAGCCAGAGGTTTTACTAAAGATCGATCGAGCTCTCAGAATCGTGTTTGCTTTGTAATTTTTCAAGTTTTTAAAGAAGGAATTATGAGCGAGATCCTTTCTGAATCTGACTGAGAAATGGATCTCGCGTTCCCCCATTCTCTTAAAAAATTACTGGTTGTGAGAAACTTGACAAAAAATGGCAAAATCTGCCATTATAAAAATAATGAGTGAAATGAGGTAAGTAATACCAGTGACAAGCATGAATATTTCTCTACCTGACTCAATGCGAACTTATATAGAAGAACAGGTAGCTCAAGGTGGTTACAGTACAGCTAGCGAGTATTTTCGCGAGTTAATTCGCCAAGACAAAAAACGCAAAGCTTCAGAACGTTTGGAAGCGATGTTATTAGAGGGTTTGGAATCGGGAAATCCAACCGCGATGACAGAGGAAGATTGGATGGAGATTCGTCAAGCTGTACGATCGCGTATTTCCCAGAATCAGGGGTTGCAGGAAGAAAAATGACCTCGATCCAAAAACGTCCGCAAGTTATCCGCGATTTGATTGAATTAGCAACTTACATTGCGGAAGATAATATGGATGCTTCCGATCGCTTTATTGTCTCGGCGGAAGAAACCTTTAAACAATTTGCCTAAACGCCAAACATGGGAAAACGCTGTATTTATCTCGTTTTATGAACTGAGTGCTAAGGGTTGTTTGACCAATTGTTCGACAACTAGCGATCGACAAACAGCTTCAATCTTATTATTTCCACCAATTTCAAATAACAGATGCAGCCACTCATTAGGAGAAAGGGATAGATTTTCTAACCAAGGAGAGGGAGTAACTTGCTCCCAGCCGATGATTGTACCGAGATTCGCAGGCTTTTGATCTAACTCATCAGGATTGGGGTTGAGTTGTACATCCAGTCGAATGCAGGTTTTGAGGATAATGTTTAAAAATTGATCTGTGGTAGCAACTTCAGAAGTAGAATTAGTTGGATTGAGTTGCCAATAGTAGTTGAGATTGAGGACATAATCATAGGGAAATTGCCACCCCATCGATAGCAATTCTGATTCGGTAAAATCGTATTGTTGCCAAATTTCTTGAAAGTTCATAATCTGACGAATAAATAAGGTTAAGGGAGTAGAATAAAGTGAGTGTCTCCACGACTTCCGGGTTTTCCTGATGTGTTTAGGGGTTGTTCTGCGGGTGCGCCTCCTCCTGGGCCATTGTAAGCACGAGCATAGGATGAACCATCAGGTTGAGTCATAATTCTGACACTGTATTGAGTGTTTGGGCTTGTCCAAATTGTACCCGCACCGCTTTTTGAGCCTCCTCTAGCTGGAGTGGATATCCAACCGGAAGCAGTAAGTTCTGTTTCGAGGGTAGTTTTATCGATTCCACTGACAAGGAAATTGAGAACATCTGTGACAGTTAGGATGTTACCTGATTACATAGTTCAGGGAAGTTGGGTTTTGTGTGGGGGTGTATGAACACTGGTAGAGCGATCGCCATGATTGATTATAAAACGGGCGATCGCCCTTCTGAATTATTAGAAGGGCGATCGAGCTTTTTTTACCGCAGATGGACGCTGATTAACGCGGATGTAAGAAGGGCGATCGCTCAAGGACTAATGGAAACAACATCCCCGGCATCATTAATGCGAATTGCGGAACCTGCTGGCAGCGACGATATCATAGTGCTAACTTGTCTCATCAAAGGTACAAGATGGTCTGGTCTCGTACTGCTAGAATCTAAGACCACAATTCTAATAACACAACTTGCTAGATTTTGTTGATAGGGAAGATTTTTATCAGCAGTGATAAAAACATCAAAAGGATGATTCTCCGCTCGCTCCAGAATTTCCCGGTCCTTTAGCCCTCTCCACCCCATGTCATAAACATTGCTGATTGAATGACCATCGTCTAAGAAAGGCTGCTTCAGTTTTTGACTCAAAAGATTTTCATCAAGCAATATAAGCATTTGAATGATTTTCTAGCGAGAGCATCATCTTAGTGAGATTTTCTAGCACTTTAATTGCCTGACTTTCTAGGTAAGGAAAATCATTAATAAATTCTGCGAAACCGCTTTCACCTTCCAGGTAGTCGAAAAAAGTCTTTAAGGGAACGCGAGTTCCGACAAATACGGGTACACCGCTCATGATTTCTGGATCGCGGTGAATAATTCCTTTTCTTTGTAGTAATTCTTCTATTTTCACGGGCTTTACTCCTTTATGTCAAAAGAAGTGGGCAAGTGTAGCTGTAACTGATGGGTGATTATATCATAAATTCAGCAGGAGCGATCGCCCTTCTGAATTGTTAGAAAGGGCGATCGATCTTTTTTGATCGCAGATGGACGCAGATTAACGCGGATGCAAGAAGGGCGATCGCATTTCCCATTTTCTGAAAAATAGGGGTCATGCTGCTTCCAATTGCAACCGACGTTCTACTCGTTCGTATTCATCTTCTAGCAACCAAAGTTTAGCTTCTTCATAATCTGAACTGGAAAATACAATCTGATAATTTTGAGCAGGATCGTAGACACAGCTATTACCTGAACCATCACCGAGTAAAATTAGGACGTAAGGTGGTGATGCTGTCGGATCTACCCATAATTCTGTGAATTCCCAGTTATCGGCTAGGTTTAGTTCTGGGGATGACATGGTATTTATCTCCTTTGATTTTAATTTCTCCATACTTAAGTGGTATTCTACTATTGTTGCTGTCAAGTCTGTAGCCAATGGGGTCAGCAAAATATAGACCATAACGATCGTGACCGCGAATTGCGCCTATAAACTCTCCATTGGCAATAATAGCTTCAGCTACCATTTCCATTGTAGCTCGATCGTTAAAGACATGAACGCTACCTTCTTGTTTGAGTAGCTTTTGCATTTGAGGAGTGTCGGGTAGATGTTTAGCAACGTGTTTGGTGTCGATGCTTAGTTCGCGGTTGATTCCGGTCATAAATTGAGCGGATATAAAATATATTGATTATGCCATGTTTTATGCCTTGTTACTAAAAGATATACAAGATAATAGCGGGATTATTGTATGATGAGCGATCGCCCTTCTGAATTATTAGAAAGGGCGATAGCTCTTTTTTGACCGCAGATGGACGCTGATTAACGTGGATGTCAGAAGGGCGATCGCTCTTTTGATGAATTATGGGCGATCGCCTTTCTGCATCTGGCTGAGAAAGGGCGATCGATCATCCGACTATCTAAGAACTTTATTTTGTGCTTCCCAAAAAGCTTGTAAAGGACTCATTGTTCTTGCTGTTAGTTCATTAATTGCAGCTTTTGCTTGGGTTACACCAGGTGAGAGGACATTTAGAGCTGCATTTTTATCTGATGTCGTTGCAACAGTTAAATGAAGGTGAGGAGCCATCCCTCCTATAATCCCAGGACTACCAATAACTGTTTCCTTAGCAGTCACTGGTTGATCAATTTTACTTTTACCCGATGCTAGATGTAAGTACCACCAAAAACGATTGACACGTTTTCCGTCTACCTTTTCCTGAACACAAATAGCCCTTCCGCTACCAGGTCCATAGTCAGAGATGTCTTGAACAACTATGCCATCAACTGGCGAGTGAATCACATTTGTGGTCGAAGCTGACATATCAATCCCAGAGTGAATCCAACCAACTTTATTGCCTATTTTTGCTTTCTCGATGTAGCCTTTGTCATAAGCATAACCAGCCTCGGATTCGAGCAAGCTACCTTTGAAAATTGCTTTGGAAAGATCGACATACATTTGACGTACTTTTTGACTGCGTTCAATCGTCTGAAGTTCAGAGTATAACTTAGAGTTATTCTTTGGATCTTCTTGATTAGAATAAAGGAAAGAATCACCTGTCTGCAAATCCCACCAACGATCGTCACCCAAGACTGGCTGATTAGGAATAGATATAGATGGCACAGATACAGATGGCTTACCATCTCCTTCTTGGTATGCGATCGCCTTAACGCCATTCCAGGAAATGTAACCCTTCTCAAAGTATTGGATGAGCGTTCCATCACCCTGCCCCTTTTCCGCACTCTTAGGAGCACCCAACCAGCCATCCAATCCACCTGTTTTCAAGAATTCCTGACGGATAGCACCATAAAGCGGGAAAGTTCCATTTTTACTGCTAACGATCGAACCTTTGTCAAATAGCTGATAGCTGACACCACCAGAAGTGAGGACATCAGAAGTCGGATTGCCCAGCGTTCCTTTATAATTCTGGAAAACAGGATAGAAATTGCCACCAATGGTGCGTCCGTTGAGAAAAATTGAACTAGGTGGCA